>JACRMK010000068.1 GCA_016235055.1 Chloroflexota bacterium
TCTCGCCCCCTCCCAACAAAGTTGGGAGGGGGTCGGGGGGAGGGCAACGCCGCTTACTTGTCGAGCCCGCTTGCGTGACAAGCACCAGGGGGCCAGTTCATAGCAAGCCGGCATTGGGAAATACGCGTCCAAAGGCAAATTGAGAATTGCTGGCGTGCAGACGGCGGCCCGTTCGCCGCAACTGCGCGCTCCATCCCGAATTAGTGTTTATAACCCCGCCATGGGCCATAAGTTGCGAGGAAGTTATGGAGGAAGATCACGAACCGGCGGGCGGCTCCGGCGCCGGTATGCGCGTTGCCGGCGGCAGGCTCTGCTGCTGGCGCAGGCGCTTGGTGACGAAGATCAGCATCGCGTACAGGACGCCGGCGACCGGAATGCCGAAGAACGCGCCCCAGATGCCCCCAACGCGCACGCCGACCAGCAGCGCGCCGAAGACGAGCAGCGGGTGCAGGCCGACCGATTCCGACATGATCTTCGGCATGATGACGTTCATCAGCACCTGCTGGAACACAAACAGGACGATGAGCACGATCAGCGCGGACGGCAGGGAACCGATGAAGAAGGCGATCACGACCGGCGGAATCAGCGTCAGGGCCACGCCCAGCAACGGAATGAGCATCAGGATGCCGGAGAGGACCGACGCCAGCACGAAGAAGTCCAGCCGCAGGATGAGCATGATGACGGCGGTCGCCAGGCTGGTGAGCAGCGCCTGCACCAACTGGCCGCGCACGAAGCCGCCGAAGTTCTTGTTCACGCTCGCCACAAACACACGCGCTTCCTCCCGGTAACGGCGCGGGAGGAGCGCCTCCAGCTCCAGGGCCAGTTCGCGGCCGCTGAAGCTCATGTAGAGGCTGAGGATGATGACGAGCAGCGAGTTCGAGACCGTCGCGGCAATGACGGAAAACGCGTTCATGAACTCCTTGAACGCATTGCCGGCCAGGTCCTTCAGGCTCGGCGCGACGTTGGCCTGGTACAGGCCGGGCAGGTCGACCTTAATGCCGATGCGCGTCAACTCGTCTTCGAGCGTCGTCATCAGCGCGGGCAGGCGGTTGGGCAGCTCGGGGATGAGCGTGCCCAGCTTCTGGCCCTGTTCGATAACCACCGGCAGGATGCTGCCCACCCCGATCATCAGCGCCAGCACCATGCACAGATAGACAATAGCCACCGCGCCGCCGTGCGACAGCAGGCCTCTGGCGCCTGGTGCGGCGTAACGCCGCTGCAGGGCCGGCGGCCAGTACGGGCGCTTCAGCCACTCAACCACAGGCGTCAGGGTGAACGAGACCAGCCACGAGAGCGCAAACAGCAGGATAATATCCTGGAACAGCAGCGCCAGCGACCAGAAACGCTCAAAGACGTATAGCAGCGCCGCCACGCCGACCAGAAAGGCGGCGACACGGTAGATTTGGTGGTTGTTGCCCATGGCGGTTATCCGCAGTGCGCTACATCGCCATCACGAGCTTGCCGAAGACGTCGCCCGCGGTCAGCACACGGTGCAGCTCGCGCGCCGACTCCGCCCCGAACGGCAGCACGCGATCAACCGGCGCCGTCACCTTGTGCGCGAAGACGGCCTGCATGGCCGCGCGGAAGTCGGCCTGGCTGCCCATCGTCGAGCCGATAATACTCAACTGGCGGGAGAAGATGAATCGGCTGTCGAGCTGGATGTTGTAGCCGCTGGTGTTGCCGACGACAAGCATGCGGCCGCCGCGCCCGAGCGAGCGGATCGACGACGTCCAGGTGGATTGCCCCACGTTATCCACGACAACATCCACGCCGCGCCGGTTGGTCAGCCGAAAGACTTCGCGGCTCCATTCGGGCGTCTGGGCGCGGTCGATGACGATAGCGGCGCCGAGCGCTTTGGCTTTGGCGGCTTTCTCGGCGTTGGAGGCGACGACGAGCACGCGCGCGCCGGCCATCCGCGCGATCTGGATCGAGACGGAGTTGACGCCGCCGCCCGCACCGACGATCAGCACCTCTTCGCCGGGGCGCAGGTTGCCCTTGCGGATCAACGAGTGCCAGGCGGTCACCATGACCAGATTTGCGGCGGCCGCCTGTTCAAATGAAATATCGTCGGGCAGCGGCAGCAGATTGCGGGCCGGAATCGCCATCTGCGCGGCGTAGCCGCCGCGCGTCGATTCGCCCAGCAGGTGAAACTGCACGCACATCTGGTCTTCGCCGCGCGCGCAGTATTCGCACTCGCCGCACGAGAGCGTCGGGTTGACGGTCACCCGCTGGCCAACCTTCACCGCGGTCACGTTCGCGCCGACGGCAGCCACCACACCCGCCACGTCTGCGCCGAGGATGTGCGGCAACGGCAGCTTGAGTGCGGGCCAGCCCTCGCGCACGAACAGGTCGAGCCGGTTTAGCGCCACCGCTTTGACGTCGAGCAGCACGTCGGACGGGCCGATCGCCGGCGCGGGCACGTCGGCTTCCTGAAGGACATCGATGGGGCCATGCTGGTGGAATACTACCGCTTTCATGGGCGGGTCTCCCGGTTCAGGCTGTGGCGGAGGCGGCGCGACTGCCGCCCTCCTTTAGGCTCAAGGGCGCGCCATCGCGGCCGTAGCGCACGGCGACAATTTCGGCCATGATCGCCAGCGCGACTTCTTCCGGCGTTACGGCGCCGACATCGAGACCGATCGGGCCGTACACGCGGCGCAGCAACTCGGCGGGCACGCCCTCGCCCTGCAACTGCGCGAAATGCTCCAGCCGTGTCGCTTTGCTGCCGATCGCGCCGATGTAGCGCGCGTTAGTATACACCAGGCGCTTCAGCGCGGGTAGATCGAACTTGGGGTCGTGCGTCAACACCGCCACATAGGTGGCGGCGTCGAAACGCAACTGCGGGATCGCATCTTCCGGCCAGGCATGGATCACCTTGTCGGCGTGCGGGAAGCGCGCGGCGTCGGCGAACCTGGCGCGGCCGTCCACGACGACGACCCGGAAACCGAGCGTGTGCGCGAACAGCGAGAGCGGAATCGCCGTGTGCACGCCGCCGAAGATGACCAGCGTGGGCGGCGGCATAACCACATCGACGAACACCTCGGCTTCGCCGGCGCGTACGATGCCGGACTCGGCGCGTTCCAGCCGCCGCCGGGCCGCCGCGGCCATGGCGGCGCGCAGCGGCTCGGGCGCGCCGCCCGCGATGCTCCCGTCGGCGCGGATCAGCAGCTTGGCGCCGATGTCGCCCGGCCCCGCAATGACCGTCGCCAGCGCGCACGGCTCACCGTCGGCAACGAGTTGTTTGAGCTGCTCGAACAGCGGCGCGGGTTCCATGCTACTGGCCGCTGAGCAACCCCGCGATGCGGTCGGCAATCGCCGCGTGCTCGGCCGATTCCGGGTGCTCGGCCCGGATCTGCTCGGCGATGCGCCGCAGGACGTTCGGGTTGACCGCCGCCAGCGCGCGCGTCGCCTCCAGCCAGCGCTGGCGCAGGTCGACGTTGGGGTGGCCGGCGGCCGTGGCGGCCACATCCGCCGGTGTGCTGGCCGGGCTGATGTGCAGATCGATCTCGCGGGCCAGATTGACCCAGTAATAAGAGAGCATCGGCACCATCAGGCCGCGCATCTTGCCCCACAATATGGGATCATCCTCGCGCACGAGCGAGAAGTAGGCGAGATAGTACGGCCGCGCGCCGGCGTAGTCGCGGTGCACCTGCGACAGCTCGCCGGCTTTGGTCGAGGCGTACGACGCGAGGTACCAGCGCAGGTCGTCGAGCGTCGCGCCGGGGTCGCCGCGCTCGACCGCGTCCCACTGCAGGCGGCAGGCGATCAGGAAGTCCTGCGAGGCAGCGCGGAAATCCTGCGAGCGCTCGACCATCGCGCGGCGCGCGTAGGCGTCGGCGCTGATGCCGTTGCGGCGCGCTTCGAGCGCGGGCTGCGCCAGGTCGCGCATGAGCGGCGCCAGCGGCGGGTAGTCGAGCAGGTCGCGCAGCGATTGGCGCCGGCGCTCGGCCTCGCTGCGCAGCGCGCCGCGCGCCGACAGGCTGTCCACCAGCGCCTGCACGTAATCGGTCTGGGCGCGGTCATTGAGCAGCATGCCGGCGAGCTCGGCGTTATCGATCGGCAGGCCGGCGGCCAGGGCCGCCGCGATAAACGTCGACTCAGCCTGCCGCACGAACTCGTCCAGGCTGGTCAGGCCGGACGCAATGCTCAACGGGACGTGGGCCGAGGCCGTCATGCTCCCGAAGTCGAAGGCGTGCTGCCGAAATGCCAGTTGCCAGATCTGGAACAACAGCGGTTTGCCGCGCGACAGGCCTCGCAATTCGTAGCGGTCGCGCAGCACGTCCAGCATCTGCTCGGCAGTCAACGCGCCCGGCCGCTCGCTGACCAACTCGTAGATGTCTTGCAGCACCGCGCGGCGCTCGGCAAAATCGGCCAGCGGCAGGCCGGCCTGCACGATGGCGCGTTGATAGTTTTCCAGCGGCGACGGCGGCGGCAGCGGCGTCGCGGGCAGCGCGGCCGGCGACGACTCGCCCGGCTCGATGCGCTCCGGCACGCGGAAGTCGCGCGGCGCGACGTACAGGTGCAGGTCGCGGAAGAACACCTGCACGAAGTCGTGGTTGTCTTCGAGCCACGATTTGAACTGGGTGTAACCGATAGCGGTCTCGCTGAACGCCGGCGAGAAGGAGAGGATGGTCTGCTTGAGGCGACTGGCGAGCACCGGCAGGTCGCCGCGCTGGACGTGCGCCTGGATGGCCCGCTCCAGCAGCCGGCGCGCCTCGTCGCGCTCGGCGCTGGCGCCGCGCGGCTCGTCCGGCATCGCGCCCAGTACCGTCTCCAGATAAACGAACTCGTCGCACGACTTGACGAGCAGCATGTGCGTGATCTTGCGCGGGCCGATGCCGAGCGTGTAGCGGCCGTACTCGCGCAGGCGCGAGGCGAGCATGCTGAAGTCGCTGTCGCCGGAGACAATGACGAACGTGTCGATCTGCGGGTGCGTGATCGCCGTCTCGAGCGCGTCGAGCGCGATGCGGATGTCGGCGCGGTTCTTGGACTCGCGCACGCTGAACAACTGGGTCAGGTCGATCGTGTGCGCGATCAGGTCATCGCGGTAGTTGCGGAACGCCGTCCAGTCGCCATAGGCGCGCTTGATGACGAGCGAGCCGCGCGACTGCAGGTACTCGATCAGCGGGGTCAGTTCGAAATCGAAGAACTCCTGTCTTGCCCAAATCGCAATGTTCTCGAAATCAATAAATACGGCAATCTGCGCAGTCATAGGTCGTGCCCTCGCCCGCGCCACGCACGGGCGTCCTTTATTTTAGTTTTCGGCGAACGCGTACCGCTTTTCCGTCGCCGCCGGAAAAGCGCCGGCCTGAATGATTTGGCCCGGGCCGGGCGAGCAGGTTAACCGCCAATGTTCGACGCGTCCGCGGTAGCGGGGAGCGGCTACCAGTCGAGGCGCTCGACAAAGACATCAATCGCGCCGCCGCACGCCAGGCCGACGTCGATCGCAAAATCGTCCGCGATGCCGTAATGCAGCAGCTTCGGCTGGCCGGAGCGGATCGTCTTGAGCGATTCCTGTAGCACGGCGCCTTCCACGCATCCGCCGCTGACGGAGCCGGTCATCTCCCCGGATTCGCAGACCGCCAGTTTGGCGCCGACGGCGCGGGGCGCCGACCCCTGCACGCGCACGACCGTGGCGATGGCGACTCGCTCTCCGCGCGCGCGCCAGGCGGCGACGACCGTAAGAATATCTTGCATGCTGTTCACTGCCGGGCACGGCAGTTCCGCCCTTATATTAAGCCGGGCGCGACATTTGCGCAAGGCGCAGCAATTCTCAATTTGGCATTGGACGGGTATATTCCAATGTCGGTTTGTCATACGCTGGTGCTCAGGTGCTTATCACGCAAGCCGATTCGACGAGTAATTAGTGCTGCCCTCCCCCCTGCCCCTTCCCAACTTCGGTGGGAGAGGGCAGCGATTCGATGGGGATTGGCGCGGCGGCTTTGCCACCGCGCCAATCCCCATTCATCTTTCCCCTTTCTCCCCGCGCGCGGGGAGAAAGGGCCAGGGGATGAGGGGGAAACCTGGGGCCAGACTTCAAAATGAGAATTGCTGCGCAAGGCGCCGATATGCCAGCCGGCGGGTCTTTTCGAGGTCGCGCGGTTTCGATGCTATAATTCTCACTTGCGGTTCAGGATTTCTTAATGCTACCGCATTATGATCTGAACCGCATCGCCGTGGGCGATTGCCACCAACCACGTTTCCGTTTATTGCCGATCAACGCTTCCTGGAGTCGCCATGATCGATGTCCAAAACCTCACCAAGACGTACGGCGCGCGCAGCGCGCTCAGCGACGTGACCTTTGACGTGCGCAAGGGCGAGATTGTCGGATTTCTCGGCCCGAACGGCGCCGGCAAGACAACTACCATGCGTATCCTCACCGGTTTCCTGCCGCCGACCTCCGGCAAGGCCACCGTGGGCGGCTTTGACGTCGTCGAGCAGTCGCTGGACGTGCGCCGGCGCATCGGCTACCTGCCGGAGTCGGTGCCGCTCTACACGGATATGACCGTCTGGGGCTACCTGAACTTCATGGCCGAGTTGCGCGGCGTCAAAGACCGCGAGGACCATGTCGATCACGTAATGGACGCGGTGCAGATCAGCGACCGCGCCGACCAGTTGATCGGCAAGCTGTCGCGCGGCTACCGCCAGCGGGTCGGCCTGGCGCAGGCGCTCGTGCACGATCCCGAAGTGCTAATCCTCGACGAGCCGACCGTCGGCCTCGACCCCAAGCAGATCTCCGAAGTGCGGCAGATGATCAAGAATCTGGCCGGCGACCGCACGATCATCCTGAGCACGCACATCCTGCCTGAAGTCCAGCAGATCTGCACGCGCGTGCTGATCATCAACAAAGGCAAGATTGTCGCGGAGGACACGCCCGAACGGCTGACCTCGGCGCTGCAGGGCAAGGAGCGCATCCACCTGCACGTCCGCCAGCCGGGCCCCGACGCCGCCGCGCTGATCGGCCAGGTTGAGAGCGTCTCGACGGTGGCGGCCACGGGCGACGGCGTCTTCGAAATCGAATGCGCGCTCGGCGCCGACCGCCGCGAGGAGATCGCCCGGCTGGCGGTCAATAAGGGTTGGGGTCTGCTCGAATTGCGGCCGGTGCGCCTGAGCCTGGAGGATATCTTCATCCAACTCACCACCGAGGATACCGAGGAAGACGCCGCGGATGACGAGTACGACGAGGACGAGATCGATGAATCCGACGATTTCGAAGATGACGACGAAGCCGACGAAGAGGAGGAGAAGTAGACCGCTGCGTTAGCGGCCTGCCGAACACCGATGAAAAACATCTGGGCCATCACCAAGCGCGAATTGGGCGCGTATTTTGCGTCGCCCGTCGCCTACGCGATCATCGCGGCGTTCCTGGTCTTTTCCAACGCGCTGTTCATGTTGTATCTCCAGCAGCGCGAAGCAAGTTTGCGCGGATGGGTAGGCACGACGACCTTTCTGGCGATCTTCTTTGGACCGGCCATCACGATGCGACTGCTGTCCGAAGAGAAGCAACTGGGCACCATCGAATTGCTGCTCACTTCGCCTGTGCGCGATTGGGAAGTGATCCTGGGCAAGTTCTTCGCCGCCCTGGGCTTCTGGGTGGCCTTGCTGCTGCTGACCCTGGTGTATGTTGTCATCCTGCGCATCTTCGGCAACCCGGACATGGTCCTGGTGGCGGCCTACTATCTGGCGCTGGTGCTGTTCGGCGCGGCCGCGCTGTCGATCGGCGTGCTCACGTCAACGCTGAGTTCAAACCAGAATGTGGCTGTCTTTACGGCGATCGCCATCATGTTGGTGCTGTGGATCGCCAGTTTCCTCACGCAACTGATTCCGGGCGGTAGCGGAAACGCGATTGCCAGCATCATCGCTTACCTGTCTATTGCCGACCATACCAACGACATGGTCAAGGGCGTCATTGACAGCAAGGACCTCATTTACTATCTCAGCGTTACGATCGGGTGCCTGTTCCTGAGCACGCGCGCGCTTGAAGCGCGGAAGTGGGGTTAGTTATGAACGAAAACCTTCGCCGTATCGCACCCGGCGTGCTCTTCGCCGGCGTGATCGTGTTTGTGCTGGGGCTGGTGGTTTTGGTCAGCACCATGATATGGGGCACGGGCCGCGGGCCGGTGCCGACCGAGTGGATGCTGCTCGGCGGCGTCGTGCTGATGCTGGTCGCCGCCGTGCTGAACCCGGACCCGGTGCGCCGGCTCTTCGGCGTGCGCTCGGTGCGCGCCGGCAGCAACGCGCTGGTCGTCTCGCTGGCGTTTATCGGGATTCTGGGACTGGTGAACTACTTGGGCACCCAGAAGCAGTTCAACTGGCGGCAGGACTTCACCAGCAACAAACAGTTCACACTGTCACCGCAGACGCTGCAGGTGCTCGAGAGCCTCAAGAAGCCTGTAAAGGCCTACGTCTTCACCGGTCTGGACCCTACCACCGGGCAGGAGCAGCCGTATAACAAGAAGGAGATCCTGGACAGGCTTAACGAGTACGCGCTTCGCTCGCCCAACTTCTCGTACGAGCAGGCCGATCCGTACGGTGCGCAGGGCGCCGTGCTGGCCGACCAGTTCGAAATGCGCCTGCCCTACTCGGTCATCATGACCGCCGGCGGCAAGCACCAGGAAACCAGCGGCACCGGGGAAAGCGATTTCACCGGCGCGATCCTCAAAGTCACGACGGACGTGACGCGCACGGTCTACTTCCTGGCCGGCCACAAGGAACGCGATCCCAACGACGCAAGCGTGGCCGGTTACAGTTCGTTGCGCGCGGCGCTGGAACGCGAAAACTATACGGTGTCCAATTTCAGCTTTCTGGTCACCGACACGGTGCCCTTCAGCGCCACCGTGCTGGTCATGGCCGGGCCGGCCACGGCGCTCGGCGATGCCGAGGCGGCGGCACTCGACGCCTACGTCAGGAGCGGCGGCCGACTGATGCTGCTGATTGATCCGCAGAAGCCGAACCCGGCGCCCGCCCTGCTGGCCGCGTGGGGCGTCGAACTGCGTAATGATGAGGTGCTGGATCAGCAGTTTGTGCAAGGCGCCAACCCGCTCTATCCGCTGGTGGTGCGCTATCCGAACCATGCGATTACCAAAAAGTTCACGGGGCTGCCCTCCGTGATCCCCATGGTGCGTTCGCTGAAACGATCGGAGACGTACACCGGTACCGCCACCATTGAGAGTGTTATCCAGAGTAGCCCGCAGAGTTGGGGCGAGACCAATCTCGATTTCCAGGCATCGCCGCCGCAGTTCGACAATGGCAAAGACACCATGGGGCCGCTCGATCTGGGGCTGGCGATTGAAAGCTCCGGAGCCGACTTGGCGCCCGGCGCGAAGAAGTCGCGCATCGTCGTCTTTGGCACATCGGAATTCGCGTCTAACCGTATGCTTCAAGCGAACCAGTTTGTGAACGGCGACCTGTTCTTGAATGCCGTGAGCTGGCTGGCGGAGGAAGAGGCGCTTATCTCTATCCGCCCGTCCCTGTCGGACACCCGCCAAATCACCATCAACGATCAGCAGTGGTGGCTGGTGCTTGTTTCGCTGGTCTGCTTGATGCCCGGCCTGGTCGCGCTGGCCGGCTTCAGCATCTGGTGGCGGCGGCGCTAAGGCGGCACGCATGTCACAATACCGCAACACCATCATCATGGTGCTGGTGCTGGCCGCGCTGCTTGCGTTCGTCGTTTTCAACGACCAGCAGCAGCAACAGCAGGCGGCCAACGCGCCGCTGCCGACCCCGGCGCCCGAGACGCTGGTGCTGGACCGCAAGGCCGACGACGTGACGCAGATCGCGGTCACGACGCCGTTCTCGCGCACGGTGGTGCGCCGCAGCGGCGAGGCCTGGCAGATCGCCGAGCCGGTCGCCGAGGACGCCGACCCCGTGCGCATGAGCGGGCTGGCGGCCGGCTTCGCGCGCTTGCGCGCAACGCGCGCGCTGACCGATACGCCGGCCAACATGGCCCCGTTCGGGCTGGTGACTGGGACGCTGACGCTGACAGTGCAGTTCAAGGACAATCAGAGCGAGACGGTGCGCTTCGGCAACGCCGTCATCGGCGGCGGCGCGTATTACGCCCAGCGCGCGGGTGACACGAAGGTCTATCTGGTCGCCGCGCAAAGCTATAACGATGCGCAGGGGCTGCTGACGACCCTGCCCAAAAAGCCCACGCCGGCGCCGACCATGCCGCCGCTCGACACGCCGGCCGGCACGCCGCAAGGGCCGCCGCTGCCCCCGGCGCCGACGCCGACGCCGTAATTCACGACCAGGCTTGCCCCAATCGGGCAAGCCTGGTTTTTTGTGCCCGTCGCGCACGCCCAACGTCGAGACCTCGCGGGTTTTCAAAACCCGCGAGGTCTCGATGCGCGCTATCCGCGAAGAACCGTTAAATCGTCCAGCAGTTCTCATTTTGGAGTCGGCTGCCAATATGCCCCCTCAGCCCCTGCCCCTGCTCCCCCGCGCGCGCGGGGGAGCAGGGGAAAAGCTAACGGGGAGGGCAGCGCCATTTTTTTGGCGGGCCAGCTTGCGTGACAAGCGCCTGAGAGCCAGCGCATCGCAAGCGGCATTGGAAAGTGCCCGTACAAAGCCAAATTGAGAATTGCTGTAAATCGTCCGCCGCGATTGACGCGCCTCAACGGCTTTGCTAGAATGACCTTAGTTTACCCGGGCGACCGTTGGCAGTGTAGCACAATCAGCCTCCCACGCTGCGCGCTATGTTGTCCACCAAGGGAGAACCCATGCCCGTCCCACTACGTCTCCTGCTCGTCGAAGGCAGCGCGGACGACGCGCTGCTGGTGGTGCAGGCGCTTGAACGCGGCGGCTTCGATGTGAGCGCGACACGCGTCGAGACCGCCGATGCGATGAGCGCCGAACTGGCGTGCGCCGAATGGGACGTGGTCATCGCCGACTATAACCTGCCCCGCTTCGACGGCACGGCCGCCTTGCGCCTCGTGCAGGCGATCGGCAAAGACATCCCGTTCATCCTCGTCTCCGGCACGGTCAGCGACGATGCCGCGATTGAGATCATCAACGCGGGCGCGCACGATTTCATCCGCACAGACCAATTGGCGCGCCTGCCCGCCGCGGTGCAGCAGGTGATGGATGCCGCCCGCGCGAGCCATCCCCAACCCCCGCCGAGCGCGCCGCCCACGCCGCCGCTCAAACCGCGGCTGCGCTGGCGCACGTCAGTCGTTGGCAAACTGACTCTGGCGGCTGTCGCCATGTTCGTCGTGCTTCTGGCAGTCCTTGCCTATGTGCGGTGGATGCAACTCCAGAGCGCGGAATCCGACGCGATCAGAGATGGAGAGCATCTGGCCCAGGCGATCGCACTCGCCATTGTGCGAGAAGGCAAACTGACGCAAACCCTGCCGTTGTTTGCTGACCCCGTCGAGTTGCAGGCTTTTGTCGCCGACCTCGGCCGCATCGCGACGCACGAGAGCCACGAGGGATACAGCATCGTCGTGGTGGACAGGAACAAAAAGGTCGTCGCCAACACGGTCGTCGCGAACATCGGAACAACTTTTGATCACGACGCCGTCAATGAAGTGAGCAAAACGATGGCCGATGGCAAGCCGCGCGCTTTTGTCGAGATCAGTCCCGAGTATCCCGCCGGTATCAAGCAGTTGGTCGTACCACTCAAGTTGGAGCAGAGCGAGACCGTCGGCGCGGTGATCTTGGAATACACGCCGCTGTACCAGGAGCATCTGACAAGCCGGATTGAACAGACGACGGGCGTCGCCATAGTACTGATTGGCGCGATCGCGCTGCTTATCGTCGCGATGTCTTATGTGTCCTCTCGCGTCATCATCCGGCCGCTCAATGAACTGCGGCAAGCCGCGGTGCGACTGGGGCTGGGGCAACTGGACACGCCGGTGCCGATCGGTCGCGCGGACGAGATCGGCGAACTCGCCGACGCATTCGAGGAGATGCGCGTCAATCTGCGCGCCGCGCTGGATGCGCAATGCGATGAAGTGCAGCGCCGCGCGCGCGTGGAAGCATCGCTCCTGGCAAGCAATCAAACGCTGCGCACGCTGGTTGACACCGCGCCCGTGGCTATTACGCACGTCACCACCGACGCCATCGTGCGGCTGTGGAATCCCGGCGCCGAGCGCTTGTTCGGTTGGCGTGCGTCGGAGGTGGTTAACCGTCCCCTGCCGATTATTCCGCCCGACAAGCGTGACGAATTCGATGCACTGTTCGAGCGGATGAGGCACGGCGAGGTGATCATCCAGCATGAAACCACGCGGCTCCGGAAAGATGGCACGTGCGCGGACGTCGCGCTTTCGCTTTCGCCGCTGCGCGATCCGGGAGGCGCGGTGACCGGATCGATCGCGATTATCCATGACATGACCGACCGCAAACGCGCCGAAGAAGCGCGGCAGCAGGCCGATGCCGAAATCGCCGCGTCGGTGCGCGCGCTGGAAGGACGCACGGCGGAACTCGACACGCTGCGCGAAATGACCGAGCTGGTGCAGAGCAGCAGCGGTCCCGGCGAAGCGCAACCGGTGTTGCAACGCTATCTGACGCGGCTCTTTCCCAACGACACGGGCACGCTCTATCTGCTGCCGCCCTCGCGCGATTATCTCGAAGCGGTTGCGGTGTGGGGCGCGGAGGCGGCGCGCATGGCGCTCACCATCGTGCCCGACGACTGCTGGGCCTTGCGGCGCGGGCGCACGCACCACGCGCGTACGAGCCGCAACGACGCGTTCTGCCGGCACATGCCCGCCGCCGACATGTGCGAATCGCTCTGCGCACCGCTGACCGCGCAGGGCGAGGTGCTGGGCATCCTGCACGTCTGCCGCCGCGAGGCGGCGCAAACGCCGGCGGTGGAGCAGGCATTTCTGTCGCTGGCCGAAATGGTCGCCAACAGCATCGCGCTCTCGATCGCCAACCTGCGCCTGCGCGAGACGCTGCGCCAGCAGTCGATCCGCGATCCCTTGACCGGCCTGTTCAACCGGCGCTACCTGGAAGAGATGCTGACGCGCGAAGTGCTGCGCGCCAGGCGCCTGGGCGCGCCGCTCGGCGCGATCATGCTCGACCTCGATCATTTCAAACGATTCAACGATACACATGGGCACGATGCGGGCGACGCGGTCCTGTCCGCCCTCGGCCGATTCCTGCAGGACCGCGTGCGCGGCGACGACATTGCGTGCCGCTACGGCGGCGAAGAGTTCACACTGATTCTGCCCGGTGCGTCGCTGGACATCGTGCGCGAACGCGCCGAGCAGTTGCGCGTCAACGCGCAGTCGCTGGCGGTGCGGTTTGCCGATCGGCAGTTGGAAGCCATTACGCTGTCGCTGGGCGTCGCGGTCGTGCCCCAGCACGGCGAGACCGCCAGCGCGGTGCTGAAAGCGGCGGACGCCGCGCTCTATCGCGCCAAGCATAACGGCAGAAACCGCGTCGAGGTGGCGGCATAACCCGGTGCACGCGCCCGCCGCCGCTTGAAACCGGGCTATAATACCGTCACCTAACGACCACCGCGCATGAAAGTGGCTGCGGTACGGGCGTTCAATTGAACGCCCCCGGCGATCGGCTTCTTCATACGGAGCAGAAAAGAGAGCTATGCGCCAACCACGCTGGGCCGCACTCGTCCTCGTCATCCTCGCGGCCGCCATCGCGCCGCTGGCCGGCGGCTTCGCCGAGGAGTCGCTCGGCTGGCGCGACCCGGCCACCGGCGCCACCCACCCCACGCCGCCGGAAATCAGCACGATTCACGACGACATGACGTACGTGCTGGCGCTGGCGGCGGGCTTCTCGATCACCGATAGCCAGACGCTCCAACTCTGGAACCAACTGACCGATTCCGAGTTGCTGCCCGGCGCGGTCGTGTCGTACACCAACGGCGGTGGGAGCTATCCACCCGTCGTCAACTCCGGCGACCCCGGCGTTTGCACCGGCGTGTTGCCGATCAACCGCGCCAAGACCATCTGGCCGATGCCGGAGCGGATGATCGTCACCAGCAGCGTCACCTCGCGCTACAACGTCTACACGCCGTTCTTCCACTTCCCGCACCAGAACGCCGCCGACCTCGGCGCGCTGCACGACTGGGCCTGGGGCATCACGACGACCCTGCGCGCGTACGAAGCCTATGCTTGGGGCAATTCATCCGACCTGACCGTCATGAGTGCCAAGTGCCTCTACACGCGCACGTCAGTCATCGCCACGCCGGTCACGCTGACGGCCGGTTCGCTGCCCGCCTTCGCGACGTACCTGCACTCGCTGGCCGATTCGTACTCGCACAAAGACTGCATCGATGCGATGGACGCGCTGGGCATGCCGTGGGCGACGCATTCCACGCCGCCGATCGACGCGAGCGTGCCCGCCTGCGACTATCACCCGCAAACGCCGGACGCCGATGACGTGCACGGCCGCGAATTCTACACCTACACCGATGCGCTGCGCACCGACCAGGCGATCCATGCGGTATACGGTGAACTGGTCTCGCGCAGCCTTCAATACGAGGGCGTATATGCGCCGGTCAGCCTGAGCGCCGTCCTGTCCGGCACGCAGACCTTCAGCGAGACGCTGTACACGTTCGTGCACCAGTGGACGTTCGACCAGCCGGCCAATCGCCGAGCGTATGCCGACGCACTCGCCACCAAGATCATCCTATACCAGGGACGGCAGCGCATCTGGCTGCCGGCCATCCGGCGCTGAGCGGGCGCGCAGCCGCGCGCTGTCGCCATGAGATAAAGCGGCCGGCACGTCGCGTCGTCGCTCCGGCGGAAGCCGGAGCCCAGGATCATGGACCGGATGCCGGGTTGATTGCGTGTGTGCGCCCCGGGCTGAAATTCGCCCGCATGCATTGCACGCACCGTTGCGGCGCCAGCATGCTACTTGCGCGTGATCTCAAGCACCGTCACCAGCGCATCCGCGTAGACCGTCTTGAAGCAGCTATCCGGCTCGTCCTTGTCCACCAGCCAGTTGTACGCGCGGGTCTGCGGCTCGATCAGGATCACGTCAATGCCCAGGCTGCGGAAGATGCTGCACGACTCCTCCATGGTCGGCGCGGCGAACGCCTGCTGGATGCGCTCGCGCCGCTTCGCGTAGACGTCCAGCGGCGTCGCATACAGCCATGCGTTATCGTGTACAAACAAGCTGCGCCGGTGCGCCGCGACCGTGATCGCCGTTTCAGACTGTCCCAGGTCGGGGTCGACCTGCATGACCGTCTCGGGCCGCGTCTGGGTGCGGATGGCGCGCAGCGCATCGCTATAGGCGAAGCTGTACGCATCGGCACGCGCCGTCTGAGCGTCCAGCGCCGGCAGGAACCGGGCCACGTCGAACACGAAGAGCTGTCCGAGCGTCGTGAGCAATCCAACGAGCACGAGGGGTGCGATCAGCAGCTTGAACGGGCGCGTCTGGCCTGTAGCGAGGCGACACCCCACCGCGCGCCAGGCCGGTACGCCCGCATAGCGCACGAACCAGATCATACCGAGGAGCGCGGCGGCATAGGGCAGCGCGGGCGCAGCGAGCGGCCGGGCAATCAGCAAGGCGATGACCGGCGCCAGCACGCAGGCGATCATCCATCGGCGGCTCATGCCCGCGCCGAAAAAGCCGGCGCAGGCGCAGGCGATCAGCACATCCCACGACGGCAGGGCGAACGGCGCGGCTGGACCCGCCGGGAGGAGCTCCACCGATTCAAGCAGCACGCCGAGCGCGCGCCGGTCGCCGAGACCGAAGTCGGCGGGCCGGAACGTATCCACCTGCAACTCGATCTGCACGCCAGTCTGCCCGCCGAATAGATCGGGGCCGAGGTCGGCCGCATACGCCTGCGGCGCGACCACGACATCAAACTGCCCGCGCTGGGCGCCATTGGCCCAAACACGCACGCGCGCGGGAGGCGCACCGGCCGGCCGGCCGCCGGCCGCCGCCCGCACGACGAGTTGGTACGGCGCGTTCGCCGCCAGCCCGTCGAATGACAGCCCGACCCGCTCGCGTGTCCAGCGATACGCGCCGCCCCCCTCTGGAGCGTAAAGCCCTGTCACCGGACGGAACGACGGCGCGCCGCTCAGCACGTCCGCCCGCCAGGCGTGCGGCCATTGATAGGCCAGCAGCGCGCCCGCCACGGCGAGCACGCCCCACAAGACGCCCGCGCGGATGGGCATATTGGAACGGGGCTCCGCCGCAGTCTCCGCCGCCGGCGCGAGCGGCGACGGTCGCGTCAACGCCAGCCAGCCACCGCCCGACAGCAGCGCGAGCACTGCCTGCGCCGGGAAGATCGAGCGCATCCCCAGGTCGTTGCACGACAGCGTCGATTTCAGGAACGTGCTGATCACGAGCCCGGCTGCCATGCTCAGCAAGCCGATGAGCCAGCCACGTTCCAGCCGCCGGCCGCGCAGAGCCGCCAGGCCGAGCAATGCCAGCGGCAGCGCCGGACCGATCTCAATCAGGTAGTTCAACGGCAGGTCGAGCATCTGCGCGAGTATGCCGCCCTGCGGAAACAACTGCCGGAAGACGGTACCGCTGACCAGCCCCCACACTGGCACGCTGCCCGTGCGCACCCAGGGCACGATGAGGGGTTCCGACGAGACGCCGGACTGCCCGGAAAATTCATAGGCAATCAGCGGTATGGCGACCAAGGTGGCAAGCGCCGCGGCCAACGCCCAGGGCCACGCATCGGACAGCGCGCGACGCCATGCGCCCGAACGCAGCGCCTGTGCGCTATTGAACACCGCCACGAGGCCGATGCCGGCCACCGCGCCCAGCGGCACATAGACACTGTGGCCCACCGCGCTGACCACCAGCAGCGCAATGATCAGCGGCGCGCGACGGCTGCGCGGATGCCCTTCGTAGATCAGCCACGCCGCGAGCAGCACCACCAGGGACGCCGTATGATGCGGGACCCAGGTATACGCCGTGAAGAACGTGCTGACCTCGGCGTTGCAGCCGGGCCAGCCGTCGAGATGCACATAGAGGTTCGGCGCGACGCCGGTCGCCGCGCGCGACAGCAGGTCGTAGAGCACCGGGATGATATCCAACCCGCCGAGCACCGATGTATACAGCAACGCGCCAACCGCGGCGGCCGTGTACCGGAACAGGCGGCGCGCCAGCGTGTAAACCAGCACGAGCAGGTTCAGCGTCGTGAGCGTGGCGCAGGCAACGAGCCAGAAACTGAGGCCCAGCCACTGGTCGGTCAGCAGATCGAGCAGCGCAACGGGGATATAGAAGAAGATGTAGTAGACCTGAGTCTGGGGCGGCCGGGTGAAGTAGAACAGGTTTTGCGGCGGGATGCCGCTGACCTCGATCTCAACCGGAATGCCGTAATGTTTTGACGAGTCGCCCGCGCGAATCGGACCCCACATCGGGATGATGTTGTCGCGGAGCGGAGTGCGCAGCGGCGCCAACGCCACGAAGACGAGGATGACCGTCAGCGCAATCAGCAGCGCGCCCGCACGCGAGAGCGTGATGCGCGGCGCATCCGAGTCGTCGCCCGGCGCTGTCAGCAGGACAGCGCCCGTGAACAGCGCGATCGCCAGCGCCGCGCCGGCCGGCGTGAACACGCTGACGATGGACAGGGTGAACACGACCAGCGACGAAAACGCCGTGCCCAGCGGGAGCACGGTTGCCCAACTGCGCAGATCGCGCCAGTGCAGGCGCTGCCCTAGCCAACGCGCGACGGCCACACCCGGCCAGAGCAGGACGAGCAAGGGCGCGGCGAGCAGATGCAGCGCGGGCAGCGGCGTCAGCACGCCGGCGAGTGTCAGCCCGAGCAGCGCCAGCAGCATCCAGCGGGATATGTGTGGATTGGCGTTCATGAGTTGAAGCCGAACGCACCGCATAATCACGATGCCGGGGGATTATACCGTGATGGCATGGCGAGGCCAATCACGAGGCGGGCGCCCAATGCCCCTCAGCACAGCGCATTGACGCATGCCCCGAACGGCTTATACTGAGAGTTGCGCGCCCAGCAAGGAGCATACTCGCATGACGCATACGCCAACCGGCCCGCAGGCCAGCTACGATCAGGTCGCCACAGAGTACGCTGAACGGTTCCGCGACGAGATGGACAAGAAGCCGTTTGATCGCAAGATGCTGGACTGGCTGGTTGAACGGGCCAGCGGCATGGGCGCGATCTGTGACATGGGCTGCGGCCCGGGACAGATTGCCCGCCACTTGCGCGGTCGCGGCGCGGAAACGTGCGGCATTGACCTGTCACCGGAGATGGTGAAACAAGCGCAGCGCTTGAACCCGGACATTCCCTTCCAACAGGGGAACATGCTTGCGTTGACTGATGTGGCCGACAATGCGTTTGGCGGTATCGCCGCCTTCTATTCCATCATCCACATCCCGCGACCCGCAGTGGTCGATGCGCTGCGTGAGCTATGGCGGGTGCTGCGTCCGAACGGCACACTCCTGCTCACCTTCCATATCGGACACGAAATCCGGCATCTCGGCGAATGGTGGGGCAAGCCGGTGTCGCTCGATTTCATCCTCTTTGAGACCACTGAGATGAAAGACTACCTTCAGGCAGCGGAACTTACGCTGGCGGAAGTGATTGAGCGGGACCCCTATCCCGACGTCGAGGTGCAGACGCGCCGCGCGTACATCTTCGCCAGGAAGCCGCGAATCTAGAGCGTTTCCCAGAAACAACGATACGCGACCTATCACTGCGTAACCCATGCTGGGGCGCGGCATGCGCGGCCGGCAAGATTTCTCAGGCACTGCGTGCCTTCGAAATGACGGTGCGCGCGCTGTCGTCATTTCGAAGCCGCGTAGCGGCTGAGAAATCTTGACATCGTCTCGCCACCCACTGGCCGTATCGGGTGGTTATTGAAAATGCTCTAAACGAGGAGTCCTCATGACCGATGCCACTCGTCCCCGGACTACCTATCACGGCGAATCGCTGCGCGCCGTTGCCATGCCGCTCGGCGGCATCGGCACCGGCACGATTGCACTGTGCGGCGACGGTTCGCTGCGCCAGTGGCAGATCCACAATCAGGTCAACCACGTCGCTTGCGTGCCGCACTCGTTCTTCGCGCTCTGGGCGCGGCGCGCACGGCCGCCGGAGGAACCGGTCGCGCGCGTGCTGCAATCGGCCGCGCTGTATGACACGGCCGGCGCGTCCCCACCGCCGACCGCCAATGACCATCTGGTGCCGCAAGCACATCGCTCGCTGCTCAAGAAACTGCCGGGCGTCGCCGAGACCGAGTTCGCCGGCGAGTATCCAATCGCCGAACTGACCTACCGCGATCCGGCGCTGCCGCTTGACGTGCGGCTCGAAGCGTTCAGCCCGTTCGTCCCGCTCGATGCGGACGATTCCGGCCTGCCGGCAATCCTGTTTCGCTTCAGCGTGAGCAATCCGACCGATCACGCGATGCTCGCGTCGCTGGCGGCCTGCCTGCAGAACTCGGCCGGCTGGGACAACGTCACACCGATCTTCGGCGCGAAGTGTTCGCTGTACGGCGGCAACGCCAACACGCTGGCCCGGCTCGGCGGCGCGACGGCGATCCACATGGGCACGACGCGTCTGCCGGAAGACGATGACGCCTACGGCACGCTGGCGCTGGCCGCCGACACACCCGACGCGACGTACCTGACGCAGTGGGAGGATCTGCGCGCGTTCTGGGACGACTTCAGCGCCAACGGCCGCCTGCATAACGCCGCCGATTCGACGCCGAGCGCGGCCGGGCGGACGTGGAACGGCGCGCTGGCTGTGCCGTTCGCGCTCGCGCCCGGCGAGACGCGCACCGTCACATTCACGATCGCGTGGCACTTCCCGAACCGTTACGTGAACTGGTCGCAAAACCGCTTTTTCGGATTGCAGGACGAGCGGAGCAAGTTCTGGCTCGGCAATCGCTATGCGACGCGCTTCCAGTCCGCGCTCGACGTCGCGGCCTACGTGCAGGCCAACCAGCCGCGCCTGCGCGACGAGACACGCCGGGCACGCGACACGTTCTACGACACCACGCTGCCGCGCGCGCTGATCGACGCGGTCACGTCGCAGATGAGCATCATCCGTTCGCCGTCGTGTTTCTGGGCGGAAGACGGGCGCTTCTACGGCTTCGAGGGCTGCGGCGGCGCGTCCACCCCGCACATGGAGCCGGTCGGCGGCTGCTGCCCGCTCAACTGCACGCACGTCTGGAACTACGAGATGGCGCTGGCGCGGCTGTTCCCCGGTCTCGAGCGCACGATGCGCGAGATCGAATGGGACATCCAGCAGCACCCGAGCGGCTACCTGCCGCATCGCGTCCTGCTACCGCTCTACCTGCCGCGCGTCTGGGATCGCGACTCGGAAGGCCCGGCGCATCCCGCGCTCGACGGCCTGCTCGGCGCGATCCTCAAGACGTACCGCGAGTACCGCGCTTGCGGCGACCGCGCATGGCTGGCGCGCGCATGGCCGGCCGTGACCAAAGCGCTCGATTACATCTGGGCGCGCCACGACCCGGAGCGCACCGGCGTCATCACTGGCGAGCAGCCGAACACGTACGACATTTCGATCTACGGGCCCAACACGTTCATCGGCACGCTCTACCTCGCTGCCCTGCGCGCCGTGGAGGCGATGGCGGCATTACAGGGCGACGATACGCGTGCGGCGCAGTGCCAGGCGGCGTTCGCGCGCGGGCGCGATGCGCTCGACCGGCAACTGTGGAACGGCGAATACTACATCCAGGACGTGGATTTGGCCGCGCACCCGGAGCAGAACTGGGGCGCGGGCTGCCACTCGGATCACTTGTTGGGACAGTGGTGGGCGCATGCGCTCGATCTCGGCCATCTGCTGCCATCGGAGCACGTGCGCGCGGCGGCCGCAGCGATATACCGGCACAACTTCCGCGAGAACTTCCGCGGCCACGTTCAGACGCCGCGCGCATTCGTGAGCGACGACGATCAGGGGCTGTTGCTGTGCACGTGGCCGCGCGGCGGACGTCCGGCCGTGCCGACGCTCTACTCCGACGAAGTCTGGTCCGGCATCGAGTACGCCGTCGCCGCCTTGCTCCTACACGAGAGCGAAACGGACGCGGCGGTAAGGATCGTGGAGGCGGTGCGCGCCCGCTACGACGGGCGGCGGCTCAATCCGTGGAACGATATCGAGTGCGGCGACCACTACGTGCGCGCGATGTCGTCGTGGTCACTGCTGGAGGCGGCGTCCGGCTACGCCTACGATGCCGGCGCGGCGATGATGGCGTTCGATCCACGGCTCACACCCGCCGACTTCCGCGCGCCGTTCTTCGCTCGCGACGGCTGGGGCACGTTCGCCCAGCGGATCGCGAATGGCGCGCAGACCTGCACGCTGACGATCGCATGCGGACGACTGGAACTGGCTAGCCTGCGTCTGCGCGCGCACGGTACGCCATCGAGCGTGGCGGCGACAGTGGACGGTCAACCTGTGGCGGCTTCACTCACGATGGATAGTGATATAGTTGCCATCACGTTTCAGCCCACCATCTGCCTATCGGAAGCTGGCACGCTGGCGGTGACGCTGCGCGAGTAGATTGGCGCACAAATAGAACGGGACGTTCGCGCAACGCGCGAACGTCCCGTATCCGTTCATCCGTTAAATATCCGTTGACAAGCGCGGCTAGATCAGCCGCCGGTTCGCCAGGCTCGGCACCTCGCGGCGAATCTTCTCCAGCCGCTCGGTATCCAATTCCGCCACGATCGTGCAAGGCTGGTCCGGCGCTTGCGCCAGCACCGTGCCCCACGGGTCCACGATCATCGAGCGCCCGTACAACGACTTGGTCGTGCGCGCGATCGGCCCAAAGTTGCCGGCTGTGATCATGTAGTTCTGGTTCTCGATCGCGCGTGCGCGGATCAGCACTTCCCAGTGGTCGCGGCCAGTGTTGGAATTGAACGCGGCCGGCAGGAAGACCGCCTCGGCGCCCTTCACCGCCAGGTCGCGGAACAGTTCCGGAAAGCGCAGGTCGTAGCAGATCGCCAGCCCGACCGTCAGCGGCCCGATCTCGGTGACGACCGTATCCGAACCTGCCGCCACGGTCGCCGATTCCTCGTATTTCTGCCCCGCGCCGAGGTCCACGTCGTACAGGTGAATCTTGCGGTAGGTGGCGATGCGCTCGCCATCCGGCCCCAACAGCACGGTCGTGTTGTACGTCTTGTCCGAGTTGGGGATACGCTCGTTGATGCTGCCGCCATGCAGGTAGATGTGGTTGCGGCGCGCCGCCGCTTCCAGGCGCTGCACGATCGGGCCGTCGAGTGACTGGGCGTTGGCCACCACGGTCGCGTTGTCCGCGCTGATACACGGCCACGTCTCTGGCAGGGCCACCACCTGCGCACCCTTCGCCGCCGCCTCGTCAATCAAGGCGTCGGCGGCGTTCAGGTTGCGCTCGACGCTCTCGTCGGCCAGCATCTGCACTGCCGCTACTTTCATTTTCATCGGTTCGCTCCTATTGTTTGTGGACAGCGCTTGCGACGGCCGCCACTTGCCGAATCGTCTCGAAGGGTTATCACATTAGATCACGGATTCGCCCGAGCCAACAAGGGTCATCCTGAGCGCGGAGGCAACATCCAGCACTTCCATGGAGCCACGCGCGCGAAGGACCTTAAATCTGTGACGTCACAGTGGATCGTTGATTGAGATGCTTCGCGCGTGCGGCAGACATAAAGCCAAAGGTGTTGCCTTCGCGCTCAGCATGACAAGGTCATGGAGGGCTTGTCGACTCGAATCAGTATAACCAATTGTGCAGTATCGGTGATTATGTAGCTATTCCCAACCTGAGCTATTGCATTTTCTGCAACAGTTGCCAAATGTCAAGCCATTTCGGGTCAGTTGTTGCATTTATTGCAACAACTGCGAGCACTATGCATTTTTTGCATATTGCTTTCTTCAGCCAGTTCTCCTTCCGCAAACACATTGCGAACATGGCGCGAAATCACAGACTGGTTGCGCTGAAACAGCTCTGAAAGCTGTGCCTGTGTCAGCCAGACCGTCTCGCTTTCAATGCGCACGTCGAGCCGGATCTTACCGTCGGCCGATTCGTACAGGACAATCTCGCCAGTACCTTTATTCACCCGCGCGCCTCAAGGTCAACAAACTCAAACTCGACGCCATCGCCAGGATAACGATGACCGCGATGCCCAGATTATAGCTGCCAGTGGCATCATGCAGGAAACCGGTGAACGGCACCGCTAGCGCCGAAGCGAGCTGGTTCATCGGGTTCAGCAGGCCCGCCACCGTGCCGTACGAGCGCCGCCCGAACGACTGCGCCGTGACGACCGACTGCAGCGCCGCCAGCCCGCTGATGCCGATGCCGCCGACCACCGCATAGACCCACGCCAGCGCCGGCTCGTTGGACAGGATCAGAATCCAGATACCGCCCGCCGCGATCCAGATGCTCACCGTCGCGATGCGCTGCACCGGCAGCTTGTCCGACAGGTAGCCCCACAGGAAGCGCGACAGCGCCGCGCAGACCGCGTAGGCCGAGACGATGGCGGCGGCGACCGCGTTGCTGAAGCCGCGCTCGGTCAACACCGGGAACTGGTAGACCAGCGTCACCTGCAGCATGCCGAACGCGAACATGTAGCCGAGCGCCTGCTTCCAGAACGCCGGCGCGCGCATGACTTCCCGCGTCGTCCACAAGCGCTCCTCCAGTGCCGACGCAGCTGTCACCGCAGGCGAGGCGCTGCCCGGCGGTGGCGGATCCTCGCCGTCCGGGTGCAGGCCCATCTGCTCCGGGTAGTCGCGCATGAAGAAGAAGACCGGCGGCAGCATCACCAGCAGGATGCCGATGCCGATTGCGCCCAGCGCGAAGCGCCAGCCGACGTTGTCGATCAGGTACTGCGCGGTCGGCACCATGACGATGCCGCCCGCCGAGATGCCCATCGTGGACATCGCGATCGCCATGCCGCGCCGCCGGCGGAACCAGCGCGTGACGACCGCCTGCGCCGGCACGCCGCCCAGCATGCCGTAGCCGACCGAGAGAATGACCGCGTAGAGGAAGTAGAACAGCGCCGGTTGCTCGGTCAGCGCGGCGAAGATGAACGCGCCGCCCGCCACCAGCGAGCCGGTCAGCATGATCGGCCGCGAGCCGAAGCGGTCGGTCAGCCGCCCGATGATCGGCGAGAGGGCGATGCCGGTCATTGAGCGCGTGAAGTTCATGGAGGAGACGAAGCCAACCGTCCAGCCGAACGCCAGCGACATCGGCTTGATGAACTGGCCGAAGATATAGCCGCCGGTGCCGGCCGTGATAAACGAGCCGCAGAAGGCGATGGCGACGATCAGCCAGCCGTAGAAGATGCTTGTGCGCCGTGATTGTGATATCGCCATCATGCGCTCCCGGCCGCGCGCCGCGCGTGCTCGATCTTCGGCAGGCGCAGGAGGCTCAGGCAGGTCGCCAGCGCGACGACGATCACTAGCGTGAAACCGAGGTTGTAGGAACGCGTGCCATCATACAGAAAGCCGACGAACGGCACGGCCAGCGCGGCCGCCATCTGGTTCATCGGATTCAGCAGGCCGACGACGGTGCCATACGAACGACGCCCGAACGAAAGCGCCGTTACTGTCGGCTGCATCGACGCCAGGCCGCCGATGCCCGCCCCGCCGACAATCGCATACAGCCACAGGACGGGCGTGTCGGTCGCAAACATCAGGATCGACATGCCGATGCCCGCCAGCCAGATGCCGGTGACGGCCAGTTTGCGCGGGTCGGCGCGGTCGGCGAAATAGCCCCAGCCGAACTTCGACGCGCCGGCCGCCAGCGCGTACAACGACACGATGGACGCCGCCATCGTACCGTCGAAGCCGCGGCTGACGATGAACGGGTACTGGTACACCTGAAGCGTTTGCAGCAGCGCGGATGCGAACATGTAACCGACCGCCTGCTGCCAGAACATGCTGGAGCGCATGACCTCGGCCGTGGTCCAGATGCGGTCATCGTGCACCGGCCCGGCCGTGGGCGCGGGGCCATCGGCTGCCGGCGCGTCGCCATCGGGATGCAGGCCCATCTGCTCCGGATAGTCGCGCATGAACAGCAGGACGAGCGGCAGCATGAGGATGACCAGCCCGACGCCGATCAGCAGGAACGTCATGCGCCAGCCGACCGCGCCAAGCAGGTACTGCACCAGCGGCACCATCACCACGCCGCCGGTGGACACGCCAACCGAGGTCAGTGCCAACGCCATGCCGCGCCGTCGGCGAAACCAGCGCGCCACCGCAGCCTGCGAGGGGATGCCGCTGAGCAGATTGAAGCCCAGCCCGATGCAGACCGAAAAGACGATGTAGAACAGCGTAGGGTCGTTGACGACGTAAAGCGCGCTCCACGATACGCCGGCCACCAGCACGCCCGCCGCCATGACCGGACGCGAGCCAAGCCGATCGGTCAGGCGCCCGATGAACGGCGCGATCGCGACGCTGGTCAGCGAGCGGACCGTCGTCGCCAGCGAGACTTGCCCGACCGACCAGCCGAACGTCTGGGACAGCGGCGTGATGAACTGGCCGAACACATACAGCCCGGCGCCCGCCGTGATGAAGCTGCTGAAGTAGGCGATGAGGACGATCAGCCAGCCGTAGAACACACGCGGCGCAGAGCGCGCGGCCGGCGAAGAACTTAAGGTCATGGGAAGGGAGCGGACCGCGCGCGGGAACGTGCAGGGTGATTAGTCCAACAGGCGGCGCAGTCCGGCCAGGCAGCGGCGCGCGCATTCGAGCTGCGAGTAGGGATACTGTTCCTGCTCGATAATGAACCATTCGGTGCCGCCTGCCTCGCGGCAGGTCGACAGCACGTTCGACCACGGCACATCGCCCTCGCCCAGCAACGCCAGCGGGTTGGCGCGCGAATACTCGACCAGGTGTACCGTCGTCGCGCGGCCGGGATACCGGCGCAGGACGGCCGCCGGGTCGGCGCCCGCTTCGAGCGCGTGCCCGACGTCCAGTTGCATGCTCAGTCCGGGCGCGGCGTTGCCGAACAGGATGTCCCACGGCACGGCGCCATCGACCGGCACGAACTCCCATGTGTGGTTGTGGTAGCCGAGGCGCAGGCCGCGTTCGCTCAACCGCGCGGCGAGGTCGTTCAGCAGCGATCCGCTGGCGGCCCAGTCGGCGCGCGTGCGGCGGCGCGCTTCCGGCAGCATCGGCACGACGACGAACGGATTGCCCAGTTCAAGATTGAACGCCACGGTGCGCTCGAATTCGTCGCCGAGCAGCATCTCCAGCCGCGTGTGCGCGCCGCAGACGCGCAGGCCGCGCTCGGCCAGCCAGCCGCGCCAGCGCGCGGCCGGTTCGGCGTAGTTGGCGGCGAACAGTTCGACGCCGGCATAGCCCATCTCGGCGATCGCCGTCAGCGTGCCCGGCATGTTGGCCGCGAGCGCCTCGCGCACGGCATATAATTGCAAACCGATTGGAATGTTCACAGGCCCGCCAGAAATCCCAACTTCCAAATCCCAAACCCCAATTTGGAATTTGGAAGTTGGGATTTGGGATTTGTCTACGCTTGCCAGTACAGGTTGATCATGTCGCGCACAACCGCGGCGGCCGTCGGCAGCGGGTTGCCCTCTTCGATGGTGGCGACAATTTCGCCGTTGACATCGGTCTCGTAGCGCACGCCCATCTGCCCGGCGCTCAGGCGGCCCATCGGGTGGTCTTTTGGCAGCGCGGTCGGCTTCACGGAGAGCGTGTACTTGTCGCCGTCGCGCGCGGCCGTGCAGAGCAGTTTGATGACCTTGCCCTCGGCCTTCGCGCGCGCGAGGTCGTCCATCGTGACTTTCGTGATGCCGGTAATCTCCACATCGGCCAGCGTCGCGTGAAAGTCCAGCGCGGCATGCGCCAGGATTAGCAGTTTGTTGGCGGCGTCGTAGCCTTCCACGTCGAGCGTCGGGTCGGTCTCGGCGATGCCGTTGTCCTGCGCGATCTTGAGCGCGTCGGCGTACGCCATGCCGTTCTCGGCCATCGACGTCAGGATGAAGTTCGTCGTGCCGTTCAGGATGCCCTCGATGCGCTCGATGCGCGCCACGACCAGATCGCGGCGGCCGATGTTGACGACCGGCAGGCCGCCGGCGACCGATGCGCTGAACGCCAGGCGCACGCGCTTGCGCTGCGCGGCTTCGGCCAGCTTCGGATACGCCAGCACCAGCGGCCCCTTGTTCGCCAGTACAACGTTCATGCCGCGCTCGATCGCCGTCTCGCACGCCGAAAGTCCCGGCTCGCCATCAGTCAGGTTGGTCGGCGAGAGCTCGATCAGCGCCTCCGCGCCGGACCTTTCCAGCATCTGCTTCGCGGTCATGCCGGCATGGCCGTACTTCGGCAGCGTGGCGATGCCCTGCTTGCTCTCCTTGATGCGCAGCACTTCGTGCATATCAAGCCCGTCGGACTTGGGGCCGAGTGCAAACGCCGGACGGGGTCCGTCGGCCACAATCACGGCCGCGCCGGACGAATCCGACGCGCCAACCAGCTTGAACGCCACGTTGTAGCGGTCGCGCATATGCGCTTCCTTGGTGATCAGCAACTCGAGCACGCGGCGGCCGACGTTGCCGAGGCCGACGAGCGCGATGGAAACCGTCTTGGTCATGGTTGCTCCCGATGGAGAGATGGATAATGACATAATGGCGTTCAGGCTGCGGCTCGTTCGAAGACGATCAGCCGCCAGATGCCGCGCGTCTCGTCCTGCACGGGGCGCAGGCCGCCCGCACACGCCAGCGCGATAATTTGCTCGTTGGAGTGAGCGAATGCCCGGAAGTCGCGGCGCACCAGCCAGAGACCGGCGTTCAGCACGCGCATGCCGAGCCGCACCCACCAGGCGTCGCGCGGAAAGACCAGCGCCAGCACGCGGCGCGCGCGCTGCGCGGCCGGCACCACCAGCGCCGGCATGTCCGGATAGCAGCAGACGACGCGATTCATCACCACGACGTCCGCCGCATCGACTTGCGCGGACTCCAGCGCGAAGTCGAGCGCGCGATGCTCGGCACGCTCGGCAAAGCCGAGCGACGCGGCCAGGTCGCGCGCCGCCTGCACGTAGCCGCGCGAGATGTCGACGTCCACGGTATGCGCGGCGCCCGCCTTCAGCAGTTCGAGCTGGATGCCGCCAATGCCGCCGCCGACCTCCAGCACCGTCGCGCCCTGCACACCGCGCCGGACCACGCTATCGGCCAGCGCGCGGTTGGCGCGGTCGAGGCCGCGCCGGCGGTAGCGCTCCACTTCGGCGCGCGCGGCGCCCGGCGTGAAGACCTGGTTCAACCCCTGTTGTTGGGTGCAGCAGTTCATCGTTTATACCTCATTATTACGGACGCCGTCGCGCACCGATTATACCAAAAAACGACTGCGGCCCCAGATTGGCGGCCGCAGTCTCGGAGATAATATCCGGTTGTACTTGTTTACCGGGTAGTCATGATAAGTGCGTAGCCAGAAAGGCTCGTGTTGGGCGTTGATCGATTGGCAGACCCGCTCGACTGCGTGGGGTGACGCCACGGGCAGACTCGTGTATATGTATCGACCCCACCCCCGACCCCTCCCCGCGAAGCGAGGAGGGGCGAAAATCAAAGGGGATTGGCGAGGCGGCTACGCCGCCTCGCCAATCCCCCAACATAGTTCCCCTTCTCCTCCGCGCCGCGGGGGAGAAGGGGGCAGGGGATGAGGGGGCGCTCAGGCCAGGCTCGCACATGCGAGTCTGATACAGGTTGAGTGCGCATGCGATCACCGACGGCTTATCTGGGCCGTGCCTGCGGAAATACCAATATACACGCGTTGGCCGACGAGGTAAACAAATACCTCCGGTTATTCAGCGTTGCCCGGTGTCACTTCGCCGATGCGGGCGGGCGCGGCTTGATCGTGATCAGCGTGGCGTCCACGCCGCCGTACGCGTTGCGCTTGCCCAGCACCACTACCACGTCGCCCAGGCGCATGTCGCGCACGCGCACGCGCTCGCCGTTCATGCGCGCGATCGTCGCGGGATGCAGTGTCACGGTGACAACTTTGTTGGCGCGTGTCAGCACGATGATCGCCTGACTGCGAGGGTCAAACTGCACGATGCGGCCAGTCAACCCTTGAGGCGCAGGCGTGGCGTTGGGGGGCGGTGTGGCCGCCGGCGCGGGCGTGGTCGGCACAACGGTGGGCAGCGTGTCGCGATTACGCGCCGACTCTTCCGCCGACGCGCTAGTGATGCCCAGGAAAAGCCCGAAGACGATGACAAACGGCACCAGGAACCAGTATACGACCGGGCGCGCCAGCAGTGACCAGAACGCTTGCATCTCAGCCCGCCTTCGCTCCCTGGGCCGCCAGCCAGCGCGGCAGAACGACCACCGCGCACCAGACCGCCAGAATGCCGGCACCCACCGCAATCACGTCGCCCCACGGCACCGCATCGAGCAGGGCCGCGGCAAAATCATCGGCCATGCTGCCCGCCACGTCGAGGTTGCCGAGCAGGAGAGCGAGGTAGTCGAGCGCGCCTGAGAACGTCAGGCCGCGCCCCAGGACAAAGGCGAACATGCCCAGCAGCGCCAGCCCAACCAGCGAGACCGCCGCGCTGATGCTCTGGATGCGCCGCAACTCCTGCACGCGCGCCAGGACGCGCCCGGTAAAGTTGGGCGGTGGGTTGGCGAGCTCGATGCGGTCGTAAAGCCGATCCAGCTCGTCCGGTTCATTCGGCTTCATAAAGTTCCTCTACATTCTCCACGCAGCCGGCAGAGATAAAGTTTCAACTTCACACAAGCTGTGCGACGCAGGGTATACCGACAAGCAGTCGGAACCCAGCAGTCCGTCATGCCGGCGTGTAGTAAGCCGGCATCCATGTCCTCATGCGCCAAGTGTCCAGGCCAGGGTGGTCCAGATTGGATTCCGGCCAAAACTATGCCGGAATGACGTGTTGGTGGGTCGCGGTTGGTTTCACACTCTCCAACGATGATCAGTAATACCCAAGACTGTCAGCAGGCGAGTTATCAACGAAATCCTTCAAGCTGTTCGCGGAGTAGTTTCTTCGCCCGCTGGAAGTACGTCTTGGCTGTGTTTTCCGGCACACCCATCACCTTGCCGATCTCGGCGAACGATAATTCGTTTATGTAACGCAAAGTGACGGCTATACGGTAGTTGGGCGGCAGGGCGTTGATGGTGCGGCGCAAGACTTGCTGCAGGTCGGCACGCTCGGCGAGCTCATCGGGCAGCGGTGCGGGGTCGGCGACGTCGCGCTCGCCGGACTCGCCACCCAAGTCGTCGCCCGGCTCGTCCAGCGACAGGCTGACCGTGCGCCGCCGGCGCCAGAGGTCGATGCACTTGCGGCGGGCGATCTGGTAGACCCACGGCTTCAGCGGGCTGTCGAGCCGCGCGCGCGGCAGCGACTGGTACATCTGCACAAAGGCGAGTTGGGCCGCCTCGTCCGCTTCGTCGGCGTCGCCGAGGAAGGTGAGCGCGAAGTTGAAGATCGGCTTGGCATAGCGGTTGACAAGCGTCTCGAACGCGGCGGCATCGCCACGCGCAAACCGTGCCGCCAGTTCCTCGTCCGACAGCATGGGCGCTGACACATGCGTGATGATAACACCGCGCCGTTAAAATGTCATGTGAACAGGCTCAATTTTGTTTGAGTAATGCGGTCTAAGATGTTATAATCGCAAACACAGCGAGCCGGCATATGCCGGCACGCATGTTAGAGGGAGAGACGCTATGTTTGGACGCAAACCGGCGGTGAGCGAGGAGCAGGTGCTGAACGCCCTGCGCGTGGTGCAGGAGCCCGATCTGCACCGCGATCTCGTCACGCTGAATATGATCAAGAACGTGAAAATCGAGGGTGCGAAAGTCAGTTTTGGCATCGAGTTGACGACCCCGGCCTGCCCGTTCAAGAACAAGATGCAGGAAGACGCCCGGCGCGCCGTGGCCGCTCTGCCCGGCGTGCAGGACGTCGTCGTGGACATGCAGTCGTCGACCACGACCGACCAGCGTATCCGCGGCCAGTTGAACATCCCGGTCAAGAACACCATCGCGGTTGCCTCCGGCAAGGGCGGCGTCGGCAAGTCGACGGTGACGGTCAATCTGGCGGTCGCGCTGGCGATGGACGGCGCAAAAGTCGGGCTGCTCGACGCGGATGTCTACGGTCCGAACGACCACATCATGATGGGCGCGCCGAAACAGCCGCTGATGGCGGACGCCGAGACGAAGAAGATCCAGCCGGTCATCGCGCACGGCATCAAGCTGATGTCGATGGGCTTCCTGGTCGAGCCCGACCAGGCGCTCGTCTGGCGCGGCCCGATGCTGCACGGCGTCATCCGGCAGTTCCTGAACGACGTGGACTGGGGCGACCTCGACTACCTGATGATCGACCTGCCGCCCGGCACCGGCGACGTGCAGTTGACGCTGGCGCAGTCGGTGCCGCTGACCGGCGCGGTAATGGTCACGACGCCGCAGGACGTGGCGCTGGCCGACGTGCGCAAAGGGATCACGGCGTTCGAGAAGCTGGAAGTGCCGATCCTCGGCGTGATCGAGAACATGTCGTACTTCATCTGCCCGAAGTGCGGCGAGCGCACCGAGATCTTCTCGTATGGCGGCGGGCGGCGGGCGGCCAAGGAGTGGGAACTGCCGTTCCTGGGCGAGATCCCGCTGAACCCGGATATCCGCTTCGGCGGCGACAGCGGGACGCCGATCACCATCGCAAAGCCGGAATCACCGGTGGCGCTGGCCTTCCGCGATGTGGCGCGGCAGGTGGCTGCACGCGTCAGCGTGCAGAATTTCAGCCGCAAGTCGCCGATGACGATCGCCACCGGCGACATCCAGGTCGTGAAGCGTTAAACAACCGGCGCGGCCGGCAGCCTCGACACGCTGCCGGCCGCGTCCGTACCGCATAAGCGGAACTCCGGCGATGGTGCGCATTCATGTGACAGCCTACGGCGACCTGCGCCGCTATATCCCCGCCGAGCAACGCGACAGCGACGCGTCGCTCACGCTGCCCGCCGGCGCGACCGTCATGCAGATGCTCGACGCCTTGCGCCTGCCCTATCAGAACACCTGGCTGATCGGCGTCAATGACGCCGTGGTGGACCTCGAGCACGCGCTGTCCGATGGCGACCGGGTTGAGTTGATGATGCCGATCGGAGGCGGCGGCGCAGCGCTATGCCTACCGTTCTGATTGAAGGCCCGCACCGCTTTTTCTTTTTCAGTCGAGAAGATCACGAGCCTCCGCATATCCACGTGGAAACGGCAGAAAATGCCGCCAAGTTCTGGCTGTCTCCGGTTCGATTGGAATGGACGGTCGGATACACTTCAAAAGAACTTCGCCAGGTGCGACTGGTCATCGAGCGAAACGAAGCGCTATTCATGGAGAAATGGCATGAGCACTTTCGCAACCGCTAGCCCAACGTCCGTTTTAGCCGTGTCAGTACGATTTACCGAAGACACGATGCAAGTCCGGCTGTCCGACAGTCGCGAGGTGACTGTTCCGCTAGAGTGGTTTCCACGCCTGCGTGACGCGACGCCGGAACAACGCGCGCACTGGCGATTGATCGGGCGCGGCGTGGGCATCCATTGGGAAGACGTTGACGAAGACGTCTCGGTGGCGAGCCTGTTGCGCGCCTGGTAACCGCCGCGCATTATTAAGACGAGTTGCTGAGGTTGCGGCCCCGCAAATTCGCTGTCAGACCTTTGGGCCAATTCCACTCCTGGAGCGTACGATGCCGACTGATCCCATTCGACAAACCTTCATCAACATCCCGCAGTGGGCCGAACTGACGCTGTATCTCAGTTCGCTGGTCTCGATCGCCATTCTGGTGCTCGGCTTCGTGCGGCGCGCCAAACCGTGGGCGATCGACCGCAAGCAGTTCACGAAGCAGTTCGTCATCGACATCCTGCCCAACGGCGTCGAGAAGGTGCTGGCCAATGTGTTCGGCCAGCGGCGGCTCCTGCGTCAGTCGTACGGCGGCACGATGCACTTCGGCCTGTTTTGGGGCTTTGTCCTGCTCTTCATCGGCACGGCGCTGGCGACCGTCGATTGGGACGTCACCAAGAAGATCTTCGACATCCAGTTCCTGACCGGCGCGTTCTATCTCGGCTACGAATTGGTGCTCGACATCGCCGGGGTGGCGTTCATAATCGCGCTCGGCATGGCGCTCTACCGCCGCCATGTGCAGAAGCCGTCGCAACTGACCTACCTGCGCGATTTCCCGATCACGCTCTGGGCCTTGCTGGGCATCAGCGTGACCGGCTACGTCATCGAAGGACTACGCATCGCGGGCGTGCGGCCGCTGACGCACGAGGGCGTGCGTGCCGCGGCGGCGTTCGTGCCGCCGTGGGGCATCTGGTCGCCGGTCGGCTACGCGCTGGCGCAGGTGCTGGCGGCCCTGCCGGTCGATGTGCGCGAGGGGCTGCACTTCGTGCTCTGGTTCGCGCACGCGACGGTCGCGCTGGTCTGGATCGCCTCGATGTCGTGGAACGAGAACGCCGAGCACATCCTGACCGCGCCGCTCAACACGTTCTTCGCGCCGAAGCTGACACCGCCGCCCACGCTCGTGCCGATCAATATTGAAGAGGCGATGGAGAAGGGGCTGGCGCTTGGCGTCAGCAAGCTGGAGGAGTTCCGCTGGCAGCAGCGCATGGCGTTCGACACCTGCACGATGTGCGGGCGCTGTGAGGCGGCCTGCCCGGCGTTCCTTCAGCAAACGCCGCTGTCGCCGAAGCGTGTTATCCTTAAGCTGCGCGATCACCAGCACGCCATGGCACGACTGGCGCCGGATGCCGAGCGCCCGGCACTGACCGGCGCGGAGGGCGGCGTCGTGACCGCAGATGAATTGTTTTCGTGTACGACCTGTATGGCGTGCGTGCGCGAGTGCCCGGTCTTCATCCCGATCGTGGACACCATCGTAGACATGCGCCGCTTCCTCGCGCTGAGCGAGGGCGCCATCCCGCCCGCCGGGCAAGGCGCGCTGCGCAACGTCGAGCGCGCAGGCAACCCGTGGGGCCAGTCGCAGTCGGATCGCGCCAAGTGGGCCGACGGGCTCGGCGTCAAGACGCTGGCCGAGGCGCAGGCAGTCGACGTGCTGTACTGGGTCGGCTGCGCCGGCTCCTATGACGCGCGCAACCAGAAGATCGCGCGCGCGGTCGTGAAGATCCTGCAGACGGCCAATGTGTCGTTCGCGATCCTCGGCAAGGAAGAGAAGTGCGTCGGCGACTGGCAGCGGCGCATGGGCGAGGAGTACCAGTTCCAGACGCTGGCCGCCGAGAACATCGGCACGATGGGCGGCTACAAGTTCAAGACGATCATCGCCCACTGCCCGCACTGCTTCAATACGCTCAAGAACGACTACCCACAGTTTGGAGGCAACTACGAGGTCATGCACCATTCGCAGTTCATCGCGCGGCTGATCGGCGACGGGCGGCTGAAGCTGAGCAAGCCGCTGGCCGACCCGGCGGTGACGTTCCACGATTCGTGCTATCTCGGCCGCTACAACAATGAATTCGACGCGCCACGCCGCATCATCGGCGCGATACCGGGCGTGCAGTACAAGGAGATGGAACGCTCGCGCAGCACCGGCCTGTGTTGCGGCGGCGGCGGCGGGCAGATGTGGATGGAGCCGCTGGCGCCGAAGGGCGCCAAGAAGGCGAACGCGCACCGGCTGGACGAGGCACAGGCGACCGGCGCGAAGACGATCGGCACGGCGTGCTCGTTCTGCACGATCATGATGGAAGACGCCGTCGCCACGAAGGGCGCCCAGGAGCAGGTGCGCGTGCGCGATATTGCCGAGTTGACGGTGGAGGCGCTGTAATTGAACAAGAGCCGAATTGTGATCATTGACACTGATGAGGGAACTGTCCGAGTGATGAAGGGACTGGTAGCAGAATGACTCAACCTACCGTGACGGTGCCAAACGTGACATTGACGCTGGATCAACTTGTCGGCGCAATTCGTAACCTGGACAGGCCGGCGCGCGTCTGGATCGCCCGCGCGCTGATTGAAATTGACGCCGATCTCGATGCTCAGTTGGACGACCTGATTCGGCGACTGGAGACGCGGGAGCCCGCCGACGATATCACCGATTCGGATATCGAAGCCGAAGTTCGTTCGGTGCGCACCGCCCTGTAGGGAGTTTTGCCGCACAAGTGGATATTAAGGGCTCTTGGTGGTCCCGTAGGGGGCGGCTCGCGAGCCGCCCCTGCCGTGGGAAATCAGCTCACGACGCTGTATCAGTTCTCTCCGGGGTATGTATTGACGAGTTCACCGCGCCAGAATATTGACACTCTTTATGAGCACTCTGGCGAAAGCCGGAGCCCACTACGGGCAGTCTGGATGCCGGCCTTCGCCGACATGACGGCCTGGTAACGCAAGGTTCGAGCACTAACCCGACCAACACCGGCTTTCGTAGATGCTTATCAACCACGGAACAAGAAATCTGTGACCACTTCCCACTGGTACGACCCGGTTGCCGGGCAGCAGATCTTCGGCGCCGAGCTGCCGTCGTACGACACGCTTGTCTCGTGCGTGCGCTGCGCGCGCTGCCTGCCGGTCTGCCCGACGTACCGCGAGACGCTGAACGAGGTGCAGTCGCCGCGCGGGCGGCTGGCGCTGATCCGCGCCGTCGAGGACGGGCGCATCGCGCTCGACGCGTCGGGCCTTGAGGCGCACCTCTACCACTGCCTCGACTGCCGGGCGTGCAACACGGTCTGCCCGGCGGGCATCCCGATCGGCGAGACGATCCTCGCCGCGCGCGCGGCGATCGCGGCGAAGCGCCCGCGGCCGGCCGTGCAGCGCTGGCTGCTGGACTTCTTTTTCGCGAAGCACGCGCGACTGGAGGCGGTGTTCGGGCTGGCGCGGCTGGTCCAGGCGCTGCGGCTCGACGCGATCGCCCGCCGGTTGCCGCTGCCGCCGTCACTGCGCGCGATGCTGGCTATGCTGCCGGCACGAATGGCGATCCCCCTGCGGCCGCGCCTGTCGTCCGCGCCGCGTCGTGAGGCGGCGGCCGGCGACAAAGCACCGCGCGTCGGCTTTTTCGTCAACTGCGTGATGAACGTCGCCTACGCTGAAACGAGCGCGCGCTCGCTGCGCCTGCTGGAACGGCTCGACTGCGAGGTCGTCACGCCGGTCAACCTCGGCTGCTGTGGCGCGCCGCAGGAAGACCAGGGCAGCAAAGCGACGGCGCGCGACTTCGCCCGCCGGCTGATCGCCGAGTTCGAGCGGCACGGTGCGCTCGACGTGATCTTGACCGACAGCGCCGGCTGCGGAACCATCATGAAGGAGTACGGCCACCTGCTGCGTGACGACCCGCGCTGGTCCACGCGCGCCGCGCAGTTCAGCGCGAAGGTGCGCGACATCAACGAGTACATCGTCGAGCGGGTGAAGGCGCAGCCGCCGCGCGGGCGCGTCCACGGGCGCGTGACGTACCACGACCCGTGCCACCTGGTGAATACGCAAAAGGTGAAGCAGCCGCCGCGCGACATCCTGCGCGCCATTCCGGGACTCGAGTACGTCGAGTTGCCGGACGGCGCGTGGTGCTGCGGCAGCGCCGGCATCTACAACATCACGCACCCGGCGATGGCCGACCAGGTGCTGGCGCGCAAGCTCGACGCCATCGCCGCGAGCGGCGCGGACATTTTGGTGACCGCCAATCCCGGCTGTATGATGCAAATTCAAATGGGACTGCGCGCGCGCGGCCTGCCGGTGCGCGTCATGCATATCGTCGACGTGCTCGACATCGCGTATCAGACGACGGGCGGTTCACGAACCGCCCCTACATACGGTCGAAATTCATGACAACTGCGGACGTAGTGGGCATTCGCTTCCAGCGCGGCGCGACCAAGATCTACACCTATCGCGCCGGGCCGGCTATCGGCGGCATCAAACTAGGCGACCACGTGGTCGTCGAGACCAAGGACGGGCACGACATCGGCAAGATCGTGATGGTCGGCCCGCTGCGCGGCGGCAAGCGGCGCGACAACCTCAAGAACGTCGTGCGGCGGGCGACGCCGCGCGACCTGGTTTCGCGCCAGTGGTACCGCAAGCGCGAAGGCGACGCGCTCGTCGCGGCGCGCAAGGTCATCGTCACCAAGCGCTTGCCGCTCAAGGCGATCCGCGCCGAGTTCGCGTACGACGGCAGCCGCCTGCTGCTGCACATCCAACCGCTGGACGAGAAGCAGGAGGAGTTCGACTTCGGGCCGCTGTGTGACGATGTCGGGCGGCAGTTCCGCACGCGCGCAATGGTGCGCACCGTCGGCCCGCGCGACGCCAGTCAGTTGATGGGCGGCTATGGCTTGTGCGGCGAGGAGAAGTGCTGCTCGCTGGTCGGCGTCGGGCAGGTGGCGATCGACATGGTCAAGCAGCAGGGCATCGCGATGAACCAGCCGGACGCGATCGGGCTGTGCGGCCGCCTGCGCTGCTGCCTGCGCTTCGAGGCGTCGACCTACAAGGAAGCGCGCACCGACCACCCCAAAGTCGGCACGCAGGTGAAGACGCCGCAGGGCCAGGGCGAGGTCGTGGATGTCGACGTGCTGGCCGAGGTGCTGACGATCGCGCTGGGCGAGCGGGGTGCGGAAGAGCGCACCTACGTCAAGATGCTCTTGAGCGAGCTGGAGAAGGCCGACCCGGACGCCTGCCCGCGCTGCAACGGCGCCCGCCCGCCGCGCCCGGCCGAAGCGGCTACGGAGACAGACGAGTAGCGCGATTCACGACGAGTCCAGCATCATAAACTACATTCGCCACAGAGGCACAGAGACACAGAGGAATCTGAGGTTTTTCTCTGTGCCTCCGTGTCTCTGTGGTGGCCTTTGGGTGTGTAGCTTATAACATGCGGCGGGCGCGGCCCGCCGTTTTTGCATACGGAGAACGTACGCCATGCTCTCTGCTACGATCCTGAACGAACTGCGCGCGGCGGTGTCGCCGGGGCGCGTGCTGTCCGCGCCGGAGGAGTTGATCGTATACGGCTACGACGGCGCGTTCGTCGAGCACCGGCCGGATGTGGTCGTCGCGCCGGCCTCGACCGCTGAGGTGTCGCGCGTGCTGCGCATCGCCAACCGCGAGCGCATCCCGGTTGCGCCGCGCGGCGCGGGCACCGGGCTGGCCGGCGGCTCGGTGCCCGTGGCGGGCGGCATCGCGCTCAACATGGCGATGATGAACCGCATCGTCGAGATCGCTCCGGGTGATATGTGTGTCGTCACCCAGCCGGGCGTCGTCACCGGCGCGCTGCAGTCGGCGGTCGAGGCGCAGGGGCTGTTCTACCCGCCCGACCCGGCCAGCCTGAACCAGTGCACGATCGGCGGCAACATCGGCACCAGCGCCGGCGGGCCGCGCGGCCTGAAGTACGGCACCACGAAGGACTACGTGCTGGGGCTGGAAGTCGTGCTGGCCAACGGCGACGTGCTGCGCACCGGCGGCCGCGCGATGAAGAACGTCACCGGCTACAACCTGACGCAGTTGTTCGTCGGCTCCGAGGGCACGCTCGGCGTCGTGACCGAGATCACGCTGCGACTGCTGCCGAAGCCGCTGGCCAAGGCGACCGTGCTGGCTATCTACAACTCGCTCGACGCCGCCTGTCAGACGGTCGGCAACATCCTCGGCGCGAGCGTCGTGCCGGTCACGACCGAACTGATGGACAACGTGGTGATCAAGGCGGTCGAGGATGCGTTCCATCTCGGCCTGCCGACCGACGCGGGCGCGCTGCTGCTGATCGAGGTCGATGGCGATCCGCAGACGGTGCCGCTGCAGCAGCGCACGGTGGCCGAGATCTGCGCAGAGTCCGGCGCGCGCGAGGTGCGCATCGCGAAAGACGCCGCCGAGGCGAACGCGCTCTGGCAGGCGCGGCGCGACATCTATGCGGCGATCATGCGCCTCAAGCCGAACACGCTGCCGGAGGACATCTGCGTGCCGCGCTCGAAGATCCCGGAGATGGCGCGGCGCGTGTCCGAGGTGCGCGAGAAGTACGGGCTGGCGATGCCGATGTGGGGCCACGTCGGCGACGGCAACCTGCACCCGTCGATCATGTGCGACCGCCGCGACGCCGACGAGATGCGGCGCGTGCACGCGGCGCTGAGCGAGATCTTCGCGGCGGCGATCGAGCTGGGCGGCACGCTGACCGGCGAGCACGGCATCGGCGTCCTGAAGAAGGAGTATCTGCCGACCGACCTGAGCGCGACCGCCATCGCGCAGATGAAGGCCATCAAGCAGTTGTTCGACCCGAACGGCATCCTGAATCCGGGCAAGTTGTTTCCGGATTAACCAGGTAGACCTCGGGGGGTTGAAGACCCGCGCGGTCTGCATAACCGTAAGGTCTATAATATCCCCATGCCCAGCCTCACACCGCAACAGTTCGTCGATAAGTGGCGCAACGTCACGCTCAAGGAGCGCTCGGCGGCGCAGGAGCACTTCATCGACCTGTGCCACATGCTCGGCCACGAGACGCCGGCCCAGGCCGACCGCTCCGGCGCGTCGTTCGCGTTCGAGGCCGGCGTCAGCAAGAGCGCCGGCGGGCAGGGCTTCGCCGACGTCTGGAAGCGCGGCTACTTCGCCTGGGAGTACAAGGGCGTCCACGCCAACCTCGACAAGGCGTACCAGCAACTGCTGCAATACCACGAGGCGCTCGAAAGCCCGCCGCTGCTGGTCGTCAGCGACATGCAGGTGATCGAGGTCCACACAAAATTTGACCGATCGGTCAAGAAAATATATCGCCTGACGCTCGACGACCTGCTGACCGCTGACGGGTACAAGACGCTGCGCGCCGTGTTCACCGATCCGGATGCACTGAGGGCCGGGCAGACGACCGAGCAGGTGACGCAGGAGGCGGCGCGCGAGTTCGCGCGGCTGGCCGAGATTCTGCGGAAGTATGGAACGGAGCCGCACGCGGTCGCGCGCTACCTGATCCGCCTGCTGTTCTGCCTGTTCGCGGAGGACGCGGGGTTGCTGCCCGCCGGGCTGTTCACGCGGCTGGTCGAGCAAGGGCGCAAGTCGCCGCAGGCGTTCGCCGCGCAGGCGCGCGCGCTCTTCGGCGCGATGCGCGGCGGCGGCTGGTTCGGGGCCGACGAGATCGCCCACTTTAACGGCGGCCTGTTCGCCGATGACCACGCGCTCGAACTGCCGGGCGAGGCGCTGGAAATCCTGCGCGGCGTCTCGCGGCTCGACTGGTCGAGCATCGAGCCGTCGATCTTCGGCACGCTGTTCGAGCGCGGGCTTGATCCCGACCGCCGCTCGCAGCTCGGCGCGCACTTCACCAGCCGCGACGACATCGTGCTGCTGGTCGAGCCGGTGCTGATGTCCCCGCTGCGCCGCCTGTGGGCGTCGGTGCAGGCCGGCGTGCGCGACATGGCGGCGAAGCGCGACGCGGCGAAGGGCGCGAGCCGCACGCGCCTGCACAACCAGATCGCCAAGTTGCTGCGCGACTTCGCCGACCAGATTGCGGCTACGACCGTGCTCGACCCGGCCTGTGGCAGCGGTAACTTCCTCTACGTCAGCCTGCAACTGCTGCACGACCTGGAGAAAGCGGTCATCCGCACGGCCAGCGAACTCGGCATCGGCTCGTTCTTCCCCGGCGTCTCGCCGGCGCAACTGCGCGGCATCGAGATCAACCCGTACGCGCACGAACTGGCGCAGACGACGATCTGGATCGGGCATATCCAGTGGATGCGCGACAACGGCTTCGGCACGCCGGACGCGCCGATCCTTAGGCCGCTCGACACGATCACGGAGATGGACGCCATCCTGGCGCACGACGCGCACGGCAAACCGGTCGAGCCGGCATGGCCCAACGCTGATGTGATCGTCGGCAACCCGCCATTTCTCGGCGGCAAGCGTTTGCGGACAGAGTTGGGCGACAAATATATCGACGACCTGTTCGTCTTGTACGAAGGTCGCGTGCCGCACGAGGCTGATCTGGTCTGCTACTGGTTCGAGAAAGCGCGCGGACAAATCGAGGCGAAGAAGACTAAACGCGCCGGGTTGCTGGCGACGCAAGGTATTCGCGGCGGCGCAAACCGCGAGGTGCTGAAGCGGATCAAAGACAGCGGCGACATCTTCTGGGCACAGTCCGACCGAGAATGGGTACTCGACGGCGCGAACGTGCATGTTTCAATGGTCGGGTTTGATGACGGTTCCGAAACTAACCGCATACTGAACGGCATCGTAACGGCCAATGTAAATCCTGATCTTACCGGGACCACTGATCTGACAATGGCCAGGTCGTTGACTGAAAATCTTGGCATTTCGTTTATGGGTGATACAAAAGGTGGCGCATTTGATATTTCCGATGACGTCGCTCAGACCATGCTCCATGACAAAGGCAATCCAAATCGATTGCCCAACAGCGATGTAGTGCGCCCGTGGGTAAACGGCTTTGGCATAACGCGCCGCTCACGCGAAATGTGGATTATCGATTTCGGCAAAGACATGCCCGAAAAGCAAGCGTCGCAATACGAGCGACCGTTTGAGTACGTCAAAACGCATGTTCGCCCGGAGCGATTGAAGAATAACCGCGAAGCCTATCGTAGGCGTTGGTGGCTCCATGTCGAGGCGCGTCCTGCCATGCGAGACGCGCTGGAACCATTGCCTCGCTTCATTGCAACAATTACTGTAGCGAAATACCGGCTTTTCTCTTGGTTGCGGCATCCGACGCTACCTGATCACGCATTGATCGTCTTCGCCCGCGACGACGACTACTTCTTCGGCGTTCTGCATTCCAAGGTACATGAACTATGGGCGCTCCGCAAAGGCACTGCGCTTGAGGATCGCCCACGCTACACGCCGACCTCAACATTTGAGACGTTCCCCCTGCCGTGGCCGCCCGGCCACGAGCCAAAAGACGATCCGCGCGTGACTGCCATCGCCGACGCCGCGCGCGAACTGGTCGCCAAGCGCGATGCGTGGCTGAACCCGCCCGGGGCAACGCCGGTGGAACTGAAGCAGCGCACACTAACCAAGCTCTACAACGAGCGGCCGACCTGGCTCGACCTGCTGCACCGCGCGCTCGACGCCGCCGTGTGCGCCGCCTACGGCTGGCCCGCCGACCTGCCCGACGACGACATCCTCGCGCGGCTGCTGGCGCTCAATTTGGAACGGGCGGCGAGCCATTCGCCAATGCCTTACGACACGTTCAAGTAGGCTGCCGCGCCGGCACGCGAACGGACCAATGAGCGCAGAAGAGGTTGCGTCGCAAACATGCGTTCTAAATTGCGCCGGTTCCATTCTTGGCTGAAATTTGTCGCGAGTCTATAATTTGTTCCCGCACAAATGGCGGCAACGATAGACTCTAACCAAGTAAAGATGGCGGTGACATGATTTCAGATAGCGCTAGTCTCTTTCATGCCGGCATTAACTGGCTAATGTCGCCCTCACCGACGATATCGCGACGTAAATTCCGTGCATTCCAAGAAGCGCTTGATGAATTCACCGTTGACTATGAACAGGCGAAATACGGCGATCAGGCCATAGTGTTTGGCCGTTCCCAGCAAAGCTCGCTTGAAATCAAGATCGCACAGGTTCCTGGAGCCATACCGATTGGTCATCTGCTGATTGTTTCTCCAAACGCAAGGCAGACGATCCAGCAATTCAGGCAAGACGCCAAAGCAACAACGCATGCGTTCGAGCGCGTTTGGCCAGAACAACGCCAATTCATTACTCGCGACGTAACAATACGCTACCTGTACGAGTCAGAAAGCGAGCATGCGTTTAAGGAATTATGGGAAGGACGCTTCAAGCAGACTGATGAGTCTCTGAAATTGCTGGGACGCCCGCTATGGGGCGGCGGACTTCGTTTTGTACTGCCTCCTCTGCCTGATGAGCCTGAGCCCTGTAGTATTGAAGTCAAGATCGAATCGTTTCTGGAAAACCCTAAAAAGATGTTCGTTGAAACGGTATTCAAGTGGTTAAATCCACAGGAACCAGGCAGTGCTTTCGACGCAGACCGTCTGATTTCAACCGTAGATTCGTACATCGACAATCACGTGTTGCCATTCATCAATGGAGCGCCCAAATGAACAACGTTAAGATTGATAGCTCATCTGGCGTCTGGGTTCAGCCGCCAATTACCCAGTACGCGTTTGTCACCGAGTACGGTATTATTCGGGCTCGGCCCATGGGAGATAACTATCAGACTTCGAGCTCTGCCGATGTTACGACCGAACTGACCACAGAGGATCGCTTGCGCGAATCGCGCGATGACAGCCTGATGGGACGCTTCAAGGACTTTGATTCTATGGAGGAGTTTATCACTTCACTGGACGACCCATTGGATGAAGCGCGCTAAGGTTCATGCGTGTGAAGTATCGTCGCACCAACACGTTTCACCGCAGGTTTAACGAATTGCCAGTTCATATCCAGGAAAAGGCAAAGAAAGCATTCATGCTGTTCAAGAATGATCCGCGCCATCCATCGCTTCAGACGAAGAAGATGCGTGGGAAGGAAAACACTTGGGAGGGTAGGATAGATCAATCATATCGCTTCATATTCCACTATGATAGCGATGAAGCAACGGGTGAAACATTCTGTATATTTGACGAGATTGGCCCACACCGAATCCTTGATGACATATAGTATGCATCGCCGCCGCTCCTTGCAAATACAACCCGAGCCCGCCAGTGACGGCGGGCTCACTTTGCGTTTCGACGCCTGTCCGCCGCCCTACTCCTCCCCCATCACCTCGACACACGCGTGGATGACACGGCGGACGCCGAGGCAAAATTGCGTGCGCGCCATCGCCGACGCCGCGCGCGAACTGGTCGCCAAGCGCGACGCGTTGTTGGCCACGATGCCCTCTGGCCTCACGCCAGAGGGCGCCGATCGGTCTGCGGCGGAGGGCCGCAGACCCGATGTAACGTCGGTGGAACTGAAGCAGCGCACGCTGACCAAGCTCTACAACGAGCGGCCGACCTGGCTCGACCTGCTGCACCGCGCGCTCGACGCGACGGTATGCGCCGCCTACGGCTGGCCCGCCGACCTGCCCGACGACGACATCCTCGCGCGGCTGCTGGCGTTGAACCTGGCGCGGTCTGGCCGGCGGCCTCGCCCGCCCGGCGCCATGGTTAATGCAGGCTGCAGCCAATCAAGATCAGGACGTGTCATGGAAAACCGCATCGGCATCATCGATCTCGGCTCCAACTCCTGCCGGCTGGTCATCTTCGCGCTGGACGAGCAACTCTCGTTCCGGCTGGTCGACCAGGTCTCGGAGAAAGTGCGTATCGGCGAAGGGGGCTTCGCGGGCGGCGAACTGCTGGACGAGCCGATGGATCGCGCGGTTGCGCTCATGCGGTTGTTCCGCGAACTGTGCGACGCCAACGGTATCCGGCGCGTGCTGGCGACGGCGACCAGCGCGGTGCGCGATGCCGCCAACCGCGACGAGTTCCTGCGGCGTGCGCGCGCCGAGGCGGGGCTGTCGCTGCGTGTGCTCTCCGGCGAGGAGGAAGGCTATTACGCCTATCTCGGCGTCGTCAACAGCCTGCCGTTCGACGACGGCATCATCGGCGACCTGGGCGGCGGCAGTCTGGAACTGGTGCGCGTGCGCAACCGGCTGCCGGCCGCGATGCTCTCGCTGCCGCTGGGCGCGGTGCGCCTGACCGAGACGTTCCTGCGGCACGACCCGGTCCGCTCGTCGGAGGCGCGCGCGCTGATTGATCACATCGACGAGACGCTGGAACAGGTCGGCTGGCTGCGACTGGGCGCGCGCGAGCAACTGGTGCTGGTCGGCGGCACGGCGCGCGCGCTGGCCAAGGTGGATCAGGAGGAGCGCGCTTACCCGGTTGACCGCCTGCACGGCTACCGCCTGACGCGGCGCGCGGCGCAGAAGCAGATGGAACGGCTGCTCGATGCGCGCCTGAAAGAACGGTCGCGGATCGACGGGTTGAATAGCGAGCGCGCCGATATCATTCCGGCCGGCGCGGCGGTCATTGCGCGGCTGGCGCGCCACAGCGGCGCGAGCGACATGCTCATCTCCGGCCAGGGCCTGCGCGAGGGCGTCTTCTTCGAGGAGTTGCTGCTGCACCGCGCGCGCATCAAGGCCGCGCAACTGCCGGCTGCGCCTGCCGCGCTCCACCGCTCCCGGCCCAACACGCCGATCGCGCGGGTGGCCGATGTGCGCGCGCTCGGCGTCGTCAACGCCGCCTGCCGCTACCGTGTGGATTGGACGCATGCCGCGCAGGTGCTGCGCCTGGCGCTGTCGCTGTTCGACGCCCTGCGCCGCCTGCATGGCTTCGGCGCGCGCGAGCGCGAATGGCTGGCCGCCGCCGCGCTGCTGCACGACATCGGCGTGGCGGTGGACTACTATCGCCATCACCGCCATTCGGCGTACCTGATTGAAAACGCGGACCTGCCCGGCTTTGAGCACGCGGAGATCGCCGTCATCGCGCTGCTGGCCCGCTGGCACCGGCAGGGCAACCCCAAGCCGGAAGGCTACGCCGGCATCCTCGGCGCCGACGGCATCGACCGGGTGCGCAAGCTGTCGGCAATTCTGCGGCTGGCCGAGGACCTGGAGCGCAGCCGCGCGCAGGTCGTGGCCGGCGTGCAGTGCACGGCCGGCGCGGAGCAGGTGCGTATCGTCGCGCTGACGCGCGGGCGCGGCGAGGCGGAACTGTGGGCGGCCAATCGCAACGCCGACTCGTTCCGCTCGATCTTCAAGCGCGATCTGCGCGTCAGCGGCACGCGCACCACACGCCGGCCCGTCGCGCCGCCGCCCGACGGCACAATCTTCGAGCGCGCGCGCTGGTGGCGACAGATGCAGGACTGATGCGCCGCCGATAGAATTAGGACTTACGCAAGACAGCCATCGCCATACAAGATACAGTGCGGTAAGTCTCTTGGGAATACTACGCTTGGTATCTGTGCGTAAGTCCTAAGAATAATGAAAGAGGGGCACGGTTTACCGTGCCCCTCGGTTGTTCACTGTGTAACGCGCGGACGCTAGTAGCTCCGACTTCCGCGATCGCGGCCGCCGCCATAGCCGCCACGGCCGCCACCACCACCGCCGCCGTAGCCGCCGCGGCCACCACCACCGCCGCCACCGCCGTAGCCGCCGCGACCACCGCCGCCGCCACCATAGCCGCCGCGACCGCCACCGCCGCCGCCGCCCGAATCGGTCTTCGGCCGCGCAATGTTCACGGTCATGCGGCGCCCCTTCAATTCTTTCTCATTGAAGAGCTTGATAGCGTTCTCCGCCTCCGCCTGTGTGGCCATTTCGACGAAGCCGAAACCCTTCGACCGGCGGGTTTCTCGATCAAGGATCACTGCCACGTCCTTGATCTCGCCGGCCTGGCTGAACAGTTCGCGCAGATCGTCCTCGGTCACGTCATACGACAAGTTGCCGACGTACAGTTTGGATTCCATCCCGATCCTTTCAATGCTGGCCGATACCGGACGTCTTCGCGCCGGAAGCCCAATGCCTACACCGCCCCGGGGCAGACCCGGTCGGCAATCAGACAAAACTGCGGGTACCTTACCATATTTAACCGATGAGTGCAAAAGTGGCAGTAATTTGGATTTTCACAAACATGCTGCGCACGGCAAATCATTGCGGCCGCAAGGCAATTATCGCACTATGCCGTGCGCAACCAGACGCGCATCTCGCCGGCCGCGCGGTTATCCCACACGGCGTATGGAATCGCCACGATAGGCGCGCTCTCCACCGCAGGCGGATCGGGCCGGTACAGCGCGCCGCCAGCATCGCACAGGCGCGCGGCTGTCCCGTGCAATATGACCACGCCGCCCAGCAGGCCGGGCTTGCTCACCACGCGAAATGTTTCGGCTGCCGGCACGCGCGTGTCGAGCGCATAGCGATCCAGCGCGACGAACTCGTGATCGGCGCCTTCCAGGCAGTACACGACCGGGCCGCGTTGAAGCGCGACGCGCCCGCGCAACTGCGGCACCGCCGGATGCCCGTACACATAGTGCGCCGGCATCGCCAATTGCAGATCGACCACGTCGCCCGGCCGCCACGCGCGCGTCACACGCACGTAACCGTCGCGCGCAACGAGATCGCGCGACGCCGCGCCGTTGATCAGCAAACGCCATTGCGCGCACCAGCCCGGCACGCGCAGGCAGAGTGTGAAGTCAAGCGGCGCGTCGCACCGCACCGCGATTCGCACCGCGCCATCCCACGGATACTCGGACTCGACCGCCAGCGCGACGGCGCGACCGCCGACCTCGAACTGCGCCGCGCCCTGCGCATACAGATGCACCCACACCTCGCGCTCGCCCGCGCCGTAGAGGTAGCCGCCGACGCTGGCGAGCAGGCGCGCGATGTTGGGCGGGCAGCAGGCACAGTCGAACCACGCCTGCCGGTGGTGCGCGCCGCGGCTGGCCAGCGGGTTTTCGTAGAAGAAGCGCGCGCCATCGAGCGCGACGCCGCTGGCAACGCCGTTGTAGAGCGCGCGCTCCATCACGTCGGCGTAGCGGCCGTCGCCGCTCAGCGACAGCATGCGCTGCGCCCAGCAGACCAGCCCGATCGCCGCGCACGTTTCGGCGTACGCCGTTTCATCGGGAAGGTCGTACGCGCCGGTAAACCCTTCGTTGGCGCGCGTCTGGCCGATACCGCCGGTCAGGTACATCTGGGTACCGCAGACGTTTTCCCACAGTCGCTCGCATGCATCGCGCAGGCTGGCGTCGCTTGTTTCGGCGGCGAGGTCGGCCATCGCGCAAACCATGTACATGGCGCGCACGGCATGGCCGGTCACCTCGCGCTGCTCGCGCACGGGAACGAGCGCCTGCATGTACGCATAGGTTTTGGCCCAGAACTTCGCGGGGTCCTCGCCGCGCTCGCGCGCTTCAGCGTCGTAGTAATGCGGCTGCGCGCCGCGCTCGTCGATGAAGTATTGCGCCAGCCGCAGATAGCGCGCTTCGCCGGTGGCGTGATACAGCTTGACCAGCGCCAGTTCAATCTCCGGGTGCCCGCAGTAGCCGCGCCGCTGATGGGCGCCACGTCCAAACGTCGCGTCGATCTGGTCGGCATAGCGGCATACGATATCGAGCAGCGCGCGTTTGTCCGTCGCCTGCCAGTGCGCCACCGCCGCTTCGATCAGGTGCCCGGCGCAGTATAACTCGTGCGCATCGCGCAGGTTGGTCCAGCGCTTGCCCGGCTCGACGTGTTGGTAGTGGCTGTTGACGTAGCCATCGGCCAACTGCAAACGGGCGAGGTCGGCGATCGCCGCGTCGAGTTGGGCACCCAGCACGGGGTCGGGATGCGCGGCCAGTGAATAGGCCGCCGCCTCGATCCACTTGGCGACGTCGGAATCCCAGAAGACGTGCGGCGGGTTGGGGTCGCCGGGCTGCCAGCGGCCCGCCCACGCCGCCAGGCGCCCGGTCTGCCGCAGCATATCGTATTCGGCGGGCAGCGTGACGGTGCGGTTGGTTTCGATGCGCGGCGCCCAGAACGGGTCGGAGAGCGAAACGTGCGTGAACGGCACGGGGGTCACCACGAGGCTCATGCGAACTCCTCCACGCGCAGGGGTGCGCGGGCGTTATTGCACCGTAAAGCGGCGCGCGGCTTCCGGCGGCGGCAGTTCGCGCATCCACTCCGGTAGCAACTCGGCCACGTGCGCGCGCATGACCATCGCGGCCTGCACCTGCTCCTCGTCGGTCATCTGCTTGCCGTAGAACTCCGACAGCTCGAAGACGGGGCCGACGCGAATGATGATCTGTACCGGCTTCGGTAGCCGGGCGCCGACCGGCATCGCCTTCTCCGCGCCGATGACGCCGACCGGCAGGATCGGCACGCGCCGCGTGGCTGCCAGCTTGGCCAGCACCGGCTGGAACGCCTGCAACTGACCGTTGGAACTGCGCGTACCCTCCGGCGCGATGGCGAGCATGTGGCCGTCTTTCAGGATGCCGAGGATGGTGCGCACGGCTGCCGGGTCGATCCGCTCGCGGTCGAGCGGAAACAGGCCGAGACTGCGGCAGATGCGCGCCAGCCACGGCCGATTGAACAGTTCGCGCTTGGCGGCGATGAAGACCGTCACGCCCGGCGCCTGCTTGAGGCGCAGGCAGAGCGGGAAGGCCGCCACCGGTTCCAGCGAGCTCACGTGGTTGATGATCAACAGCGCGGGGCCGTGCGCAGGAATGTTGTCAACGCCCTCGACGCGCCAGCGGTGAAAGACCGTGAAATAGATATCGAGCAGGCCGCCGATGAAACCGGTCCACAGACGGTGCGAAAGCGTATTCTCGATCTTCCCTGTCATGATGGTCTTTCCAGATACGAGACGGCCCGAACTGGGAGCGATGCTATTCTATCGCAGTCCGGGCGCGTTTGAAAACACGCCGCGCAACCGGGCGTAGAGGCGAAGCATCGGCGCGAGCGTGTTCGTCGCGGCGGAACCATCCGCCGATGCTTCGCCCTTACTTGATCGCCGGGATTTGGTACAATCAACGCATCATGGACGCCGCTTTTATCTTTGACCTGGACGGCACGCTGGTCGACAGCATGCCGTACCATGTGCGCGCCTGGGCGCAGTTGAGCGACGAGCTTGGGCTGGGCCTCTCGGAGGCCGAGGTGTTCGCGCGCGTGTTCGGCATCTCGACGCGCGAGGTGGCGCGCGGTCTGTTCGGTGACCGCCTGTCCGACGCCGAGCAGGTGCGGCTGGGCGAACGCAAGGAGGCGATCTTCCGGGCGATCTACGGCCCGCAGATGCAGGCGATCCCCGGCGCGCTCGACTTCGTGCGCGCGGCGCATGCGCGCGGCATTCCACTGGCGATCGCCACCGGCGCGGGCACGCTCAACACCGATTTCATCGTGGACACGCTCGGCATCCGCGACTGCTTCGGCGCGCTGGTGACCGCCGACGATGTGACACACGGCAAGCCGCACCCGGAGCCGTTCCTGGCGGCGGCACAGCGGCTCGGCGTGCCGCCGGCACGTTGTCTCGTCTTCGAGGATGCGCCGGCTGGTCTCGCATCGGCGCAGGCGGCGGGTATGCGCGCCGTCGCGCTGACGACTACGCACCCGGCAGTCGAGCTGGCGCGCTTCCCGGCCATGGCCCGTACGGCCGCCGACTTTCGCGGCCTGTCAATCACCGACGCGCTGGCGCTGCTGGAATGATGTAGAGACCCCGGGGGTCTGAACAATGTCACCAACGGATTTCCATATTTTGCTCATGACATTCGCGGTATTTCGCGTAGGGGCACCCCTGGCGGGTGCCCGGTGGCGGGCCGGGGCAAGCCCGTCCCCACGCGGATGTCATGCAACGTCGCATACCCGCCGGTATGGACCATCTCAGGAGAACGATCATGGCGACTGAAACCGTCGTAACGATGGACACCTCGTCCATCAAATTCGGGCCGGGCGCAACCCGCGAGATCGGCTTCGACATGCAGGCGCAGGGCGCGACACGCGTGATGGTGGTGACCGACCCGCGCCTGTCCGACAGCGCGGCGGTGCGCACGGTCATGGCCGCGCTGGAAGCCGAAGGCATCGACGCAGTGCTGTTCGACCGCGCGCGGGTGGAGCCGACCGACCGCTCGTTCCTGGAGGCGATCGCCTTCGCGAAGGATGGCCGCTTCGACGGCTATGTCGGCGTCGGCGGCGGCTCGTCGATGGACACCGCCAAGGTCGCCAACCTGTACGCGACCTACCCGGCCGACCTGCTGACGTACGTCAACCCGCCGATCGGCCAGGGCAAGCCGCCGCCGGGCAAACTGAGGCCGCTGATCGCTGTGCCGACGACGGCCGGTACCGGCAGCGAGACGACCGGCGTGGCGATCTTCGACTACACGGTGATGCACGCGAAGACCGGCATCGCGCACCGCGCGCTGCGGCCGGTCATGGGCATCATCGACCCGGATAACACGCGCAGCCTGCCGCCCACGGTCGCGGCGTGCAGCGCGCTCGACGTGCTGAGCCACGCCATCGAGTCGCTGACGGCCGTGCCGTACGGTCAGCGTGCGGCGCCGGACAACCCCGGCCAGCGCCCGGCGTACCAGGGCGCGAACATGATCAGCGATGTCTGGGCGGCGCGCGCCATCGAAATCGCCGCGCGCTACCTGGTGCGCGCCATCAGCGACGCCTCGGACGACGAGGCGCGCGGGCAGATGCTGCTCGCGGCGGCCTTCGCGGGCATCGGCTTCGGCAACGCGGGCTGCCATGTGCCGCACGCGATGTCGTACCCGGTCTCCGGCATGGTGCGCGACTATCGCGCGCCGGACTACCCGGTTGACCGCGCGCTGATCCCGCATGGTATGTCGGTGATCCTGAACGCGCCGGCGCTGTTCCGCTTCACGGCGGCCGCCGGACCGGAGCGGCACCTGTACGCGGCGCAACTGCTCGGCACTGATATTCGCGGCGCGGCGCCGGAGGACGCAGGGCGCGTGCTGTCCGGCGCACTGATCGCATTGATGAAACAGATCGGCATGCCGAACGGGCTGGAGGCGGTCGGCTTCACACCCGCCGATGCCGACGCGCTGGTGGAAGGCACTATGGCGCAGCAGCGGCTGACGAAGCTGTCGCCCCGGCCGGTCACAGCGGGCGACCTGAAGGCGATCTTCCTCGACGCGATGCGGTACTGGTAGTACGCACCGATTGTCGATAGAAAGAGACACCGCCCGAGTCTTGAAGACCCGGGCGGTGTGCGTGCGGCCGTATGTACTAGATCGGCGATGCGGCCACTACGGCTTCGGCGGCGCCGCGGTCGGCACGGGCGCGGGTGTCGCGGCCGGAACGGCCGTGGCGGATGGCGTCGACGCCGGCGCATCCTTGCGCAGCAGCGAATCGAGCCCCAGGATCGGCGTCGTGCCGCTGGGCGCGAGGATCACGTTGATCTTGTCGGACAACTTTTCGATCGCCTTGAGCTGCACCAGTTCCGGCGTCAGCGATTTGGCGACCGTGCTGTTGTAGTAGAACTCGGCATCGGCTTCCACTCGCCGTGCCTCGGCCTTGCCTTTGGCCAGGATCGATGCGTAGTCGGACTCGCCCTTGGCTTCAGCAGCGCGGCCATCGGCCTTGCCCTTGGCTACCGCGGCGGCCGTCTTGGCCTCGGTTTCGGCCTTGTCCAACTCAAACTTCGCGCGCTCGGCTGCCTGCTGGGCCGACACCTTCTGCTCCAGCGACGTTTTCAGGGCGGCCGAGATGTGCACTTCGCCAACCTGCACCGCCTCAAGCTCCAGGTAGTCCTTGGACAGTTCTTCCTTCAGCAGCGCGAGGACGCTTTTCTCCAGCGTATCACGCTCATTGCCATACAAACCAATGACGGTCATCTTACCCGCCACGATCGGGATGATGGAACGTGTCGCGCGGCGCACCGCGTTGTCTTCGATATAGAAGATATCACGCCCCTGCCACTTGGTATACAGGCGACCGGCCTGCTCCGGAATAACATGGTACTTGATCGTCACGTCGATATAGATATCCTGGCCCTCGATGCTCTGCGCTTTGACTGAATCGTCGCCCAGCACGCGCCCTTCGCTCGTTTTGGCGACCATCGTCAGCACCTGCGTGCCGATCGGGTACTCCTGCACGAACTGGATGAGCGGGACTTTGAAGCCAAAGCCGGGCTTGAGGAACCCGGGCGTTACCTCGTGCGCCTGTGCGTCGAACAGCACCCCGACGTAGCCGGGCCGGATATTGACGAACGATGCCGAGCCGAAGATCAAGATGACTACAATAATGATCGTCGCGGTTGCAAACGCGCCCGCGCCGCGCATGCTGATGGCTGGGGGTGTGAAACTCGAGTCTCTTCGCATAATCGATCTCCCTAACTAACGTTTGTCCTTGTTCAATCCGCTTTCGATCTCCTTGATCAAGTCGGCATCCTCCCGCCGCTCGCGGCGGCGCGCCCACCAATCATAGAGACGATACACGACATACCAGATTATCGCGAGCAGCACGAAAAGCAGGAGCAGGTCCGCGAGATACATCGACACCTCCAGGGGGACGCCTGCAATAGCGGGTACACGCAACTACAATGCAAAGCCGCCCGTCAAGGCGGCTCTGGCACGCGGCTCCAGCCCGCAACGCGTGAAGCCTGCTGCAACAGTCATTATAGCGCGCTAATGCTTCGGGGGATATTAACGAGAAGCACCCGCATATACCGTGACCGTATGGCAGTGCGCGGGGTTATGCGTCCGCCGTCATGTAGCCGAACGCGCTCCACAACCGGCGCATGAGACCGTGTGCGAAATCGGGTTTGAGGAACTGGTTCGGGCAGGCGCCCGGAATGACGGTGATGCCGTTGTCGCGGCACAGTTGCACGGCATCGGCCGAGACGCTGGTCATACTGGCTGCCAGCCCCGGCTTCGTGCCCATCATGCAGTGCATCCAGACGCGCTTGATGCCCAGCTCAACGCACTGGCGGACGATCTCATCCGTCACGCGCGGGCTGCTCAGGATGAACACGCCGTCGGGCTTCTGCGGCAGCGCCTTCAGGTCGGGATAGCACGGATCGCCGTCGAAGGCCGTGATGCGCGGGTTCACGGCAAACACCGTGTAGCCGGCGCTTTTGAACTTGCGATAGTTGGCGTTACAGCCGGTCTCGCGCTTGTCGGAGACGCCGACGACGGCGATCTGCTTCTGCGCGAGGAAGTCCCGGACGAGTGAATCAATGCTGGTCATAGGGTCTACCTTTCTGTCTCCGCACGCCTATCGTGCGGCGCGTGGCACACATCCTCCATTAAAGGACGAGTGTGTTCGAGCGCACAGGGGCAACCATCCCGCCCGGCGCGGGACAAATGACAGCACCCGCGCCCGCCCGCTCCGTTCGGGGAATACCTGAGACGTAGCGAAACCGCGCGTATAGCCAGACCTCACAGGGTTTCAAAACCTGTGAGGTCTGGATGCGCGCCATAGGCAACGATGCAGGTAATCACCGGTTCAGCAGTCCGCCGCCAAGTGCATGGGCGACCAGCGGCAGCGCCTTCTGCTTCACGCTGCCCCGCGCCCCGGACGCATAAGCGCGTCGCCGCGTCGGATTGTTACGCCATCCGCGCTAATTCTTGCAGTCGTACAGCGACACGCGCATCGGCCCGAAGCCCCCGCCGTCCGTGCCCATGTTCGCCCCGCCGGGCAGCGTGCCGTCGGGCGCGCCCGCGTTTTGCGTTTGCGTCTCGTAACCCTGCACGGCCTTGCAGTGCGCCGTCACCCACGACGACAGGTTGGCCTGCCCGCCGACGCCGGGGCCGCCTGGCCCACCCCAGTAGATGTAGCGCAGTTCGCCGCCGGCCACCATCTGCGCCAGTTCGCTCGCGCTCAGCACCTGGTCGTTGCCGTTGAACCCGCCCAGATACAGCACCGGCCGCCCGGTCGCGATCACATAGTCCGCGCCCTGCATCGAGCTCGGCACCGCCATCATATACCGGTTGCTTTGCGTGTTCGCTTGCAGGAACGCCAGCAGTTTTGGGTCCACCTGCAGGCCGCCGCCGAGCGCCGGGCCGTTTGAGCGCCCGTCGTACGCCGCCGGCAGCGACTGATTGCCGCTCGAATTGAGCGTGGTCAGTCCCGACCAGATCGCCGGCGTCACCAGCATCGCCGCGACGATGCACACGAACCCGGCCGCCGCCATGCGCTCTGTGCGGCGCACCAGCGACGCCAGCAGCGCGAGCACACCGAGCGCCGCCAGCACGGCTACCACCGGCAGCCAGCCGATCGAGCGCATATAGGCGGCGACTGTGTTGTATTGCAGCCACAGCGTCACGCCTGCCGCGGCGGCCAGCCATGCGGCCGCGAGAGACGCACTGCGGTGTCGGAGCGCCCACAGTTCGCCCGCCGCGATGCCGACCAGCGCGGCCAGCGGCGGCGCCAGCGTCGACAGGTAATACTCGTGGAAGAAGCCGGCCACGCTGAAGAACACCCCCGCCGTCACCAGCCAGCCGCCCCACAGCAACAGCGCCTGATGCTTTGCCCCGACCGGCCAGCGCAGGCGCGCGCCGGCGAGCAGCAGGAGCATGCCGGAGATGCCGAACGGCAGCAGCCAGCTTGCTTCCTTGCTCAGCGGCGCTGTGAACAGCCGCTGCGCGCCGGGCTGACCCGTGCCGGGGAACCCGCCGCCCAGCCCGCCGGGTCCGCCGCCGGGCGTACCCCGGTTGCCGTTCTGCTGCGGTGGAAGGCCGCCGGTTCCGCCCTGTGGCGGCTGGAACGCGCCGGGCGTTTGTCCCTGCGGCAGCGGGCCGCCGTTGCGGGCGGGCGGGCGTGGCTGCAATGGCGTTGTGTTGGCGCCGTCGCGCGGCAGATTGCCGTTCGGCCCCATCCCGTTCTGGGGCGGTTGGAATCCGCCGTTTGGCGCCTGGCCCGGCTGTCCCTGCGGCAAGCCGCCGCGGGTGTTGTTGCCCCCGAACAGACCGCTCAACGCGCCGCCGCGCCCACCCATACCGAGCAAGCGCTGGACGCCGTTATAGCCCAGAATCAGGCTCAGCTCCGAATTGTCGCTGCTGCTGCCGACGTACGGTCGATCATTGGCCGGGATCAGATCGACGGCGACCGCCCAAGAGAGCGACACGATCAGCAAGACGACCGTCGCGGCTGCCAGTTTGGCGGTCTTGCGCCACAGCCGTTCCGGCGCGCCGAGGAAGTACATGGCGTAGAACGCCGGCAGCGGCAGATACGCTTCGAGCATCTTGATATTGAAGCCGACGCCGACCATCGCCACGCCGGCCAGCAGCCAGCGTATGCGTGTGCTCTCGGTCGCCTTGATGAATGCCCAGGTTGCGAGCAGCAGCGTCAGGATCAGCGTGCTGTCGATTGTGTTATTGCGGTCGGTGGCCACCGACACCGGCGTGATCGCCAGCGCCAGCGCGGCCAACAGCCCGGCGGCCGTGCCGAACGAGCGCCGCACCAGATGATAGACCACGACCACGGAGAGGATGCCCGCTGCGATCTGCGGCAGTAGCACCGCGAAGCCGTTGACGCCGAACAGATAGGCCGACGCCGCCTGTAACCATAGGCCGACAGGCGGCTTGTCCACCGTGACCGCGCCGCCCGGCTCGGCCACCGCGAAGAAAAAGTTGCTCCACGATTGCAGCATGCTGACGACGGCCGCCGTGTAGTAGTGGTTGGCGTAACCAAGCCCCGCGAGGTTGAACAAACGCAGCGCCGCCGCAAGCAGCACAATGGCTCCCAGCGCCGCGCGCCGCGCCCAGTGCGTGCCGGTGAAAACCCATGTGCGTGCGGGCGCCGCAGCGCCTGCCACTAGTTCGGTCAGTGCAGTCATTCTATGTTGCCCCTGGCGTGTCGCGCCGCGCGGATCTCAGTCTGCGCCGTCTGCCGGTGTCCCGGCCGGCGCGCGAAACGTCCACCGATTGTTGAGCGTAAAGTTCCAGAGCAGGCTGGCGCCGGTCGCGCCGAGCTTGGCGGCGGCCAGCCCGAGGCCGCTGTTGCCCAGCACCACTCCCAGCCATGGCGACAGCGACACCACCAGCAGGTCGTTCAGCACGAGCGCGCTGACGCTGACGATCGCGAACCGCGCGAACTGCCGCCCGATGCCCTGGCGCGGGCGGTGCGCGAACGTCCACCGCCGGTTCCACACGAAGCTGTTGGCGATGCCGGCGCTGTACGCCAGCGTGTTGGCTAGCAGCAGCGGCAGGGCCAGCACGCTGCTCAACAGCGCGAAGAGCGACAGGTCCAGCACGGTATTCAGCACGCCGACGGCGCCGAAGCGGCCGAGCGCCCGGACGGTTTCGCGCTCGACGAACGATCCGGCGGCGCGCAGCAAGCGGCTTGCGTTCATAGGTTGATCGTGATCTTTCTGATCTTTATGATCCATCGCAATGCTTTGCCTGCGCTGAGCCGGAACTGAGCGTCAGATGAGAAGGGGGGAGATGGCGGCCGCGCGTTGCGCGGCGGCGGGGTGGTCGGAAATCACGCCGCGGCCAGCGGGAACGTGACCGTGAAGGTGCTGCCCTGGCCGGGCGTGCTCTCCACACCGATCGTGCCGTTCTGCACCTCGGTCAATTCCCTGGCGATCGCCAGTCCCAGGCCGGTGCTGGCGCCGCTGCGCGATGCATCGCCGCGGTAGAATCGCTCGAAGATGTGCGGCAGGTCGGCCGGCGCGATGCCTGGCCCGCTATCGCGCACGCGGATGACGGCGCGGCCGCTCTCTGCCGCGGCCGACAGCTCAACAGCCGCTTCCGCCGGCGTGTGCGTGCGCGCGTTGTCGAGCAGGATCAGCAGCACCTGTTTCAGCGCGTCGCGGTCGGCCAGCACGCGCATGCCGGGCGGCACGGCGCAGGCCAGCGTCCTCTGTGGATCGAGCAGGCGCGCCTGGCGCCCGGCGTCGTCGACCAGTGGCGCGAGATCGACCGGCGCGCACTGCAGTTTGCGCCCCGCGTCGGCGCGCGCCAGCACCAGCAGGTGGTTCACCAGCCGGATCAGACGCTCGACTTCGCTGGTCGTGTCGGCCAGCACCTCGGCGCGCTCCGCATAGTCCAGCGGCGGCTCGTGCCGCAACAGTTCGATGTTGCCGCGCACGGTTGTCAGCGGCGTGCGCAGTTCGTGCGACGCGTCGGCCACGAAGCGGCGCTGCGATTCGAGCGTTTGCTCCATCTGCCGGTACGCCCTTTCCAGTTCGGTCAGCATCGAGTTGAATGTGACGGCCAGCCGGCCGACTTCGTCATTGGGGCCGGTGTGGCGCACGCGCCGGCTGAAGTCGCGCTGCGTGCCGATGGCGCTTGCCGTGCGCGTGATGCGCTCGATCGGGCTGAGCGATGCGCCGGCCAGCACCCAGCCGATCGCGAACGCGGCCAGGCTGACCACCGCGCTGCCGATCAACAGGAACAGCCGCAGGTTGTTCAGCGCCTGTTCGCGCTCCGTGATCGGCGCGGCCACCTGCACGATGGCGGTCACCCGGCTTTCAGCCATCACCGCGCGGCTGAAGATCAGCACCCGCTCTTCCTGCACGTGCGCAATCTCGCTCCAGGCTGCGCCGCTCTGCACGGCGCGCAGCCCCTCGTCGCTCAGCGGTAACGGCGTGTCCACCAGGTCGGCCGTGCGGGCTAGCACGCTGCCGTCGGCACCGCGCAGTTGTGTCCAGCGGCCGGGCAGGGTGGCGCCGGCCGGTGGCAGCGGCGGCGCTTGCTGCGGCTCCGGTCGTCCGGGGAAGCGCCGCAGGCCGCCCATCGAGAGGTCGGCCTGCCGTGCCAGCGTCGTGCGGATCGCCTGGAGCGTCAACTCGGATTGCGACACATACAGGAAAGTGCTGAACGCAATCACCGTGAGCGCGACAATCGCGCTGTACAGCAAGGTCAGACGCAGGCGGATCGACACGTTCATTCCTCCCGCAGCACGTAGCCCACGCCGCGCACCGTTTGGATCAGTCGCGGCTCGTTGCCTGCCTCGGTCTTCTTGCGCAGGTAGCCCATGTAGACCTCAAGCACGTTGTCGTCGCCGCCGAAGTCATAGCCCCAGATTGCCTGGAGGATCTGCTCGCGCTGGAGCACCTGGCGCGGGTGGCGCATCATATATTGAAGCAGGTCAAACTCTTTGGCGGTCAGGTCGAAGCTGCGACGGCCGCGCCGCGTCTCGCGTGTGACCGGGTCGAGCGAGAGGTCGGCGTAGCTCAGCGCGGCGTTCGGCAGCGGGGCGCTGCTGCGCCGCAGCAGCGCGTGCAGGCGCGCGACCAGCTCAGCCGGCGCAAACGGCTTGACCACGTAGTCGTCGGCCCCGCTGTCCAGCCCCGCGACGCGGTTCTCCACGGCATCGCGCGCCGTGAGCATCAAGACCAGCGTCTCGTCGCCGTCCGCGCGCAGGTGCTTCATCAGCGCCAGCCCGTCCATGCCCGGCATCATCCAGTCGAGCACGATCACGTCGGGCCGGTGCGCCTGCATCGCGGCCAGCGCTTCGGCGCCGTTCGCGGCCGACTGCACCTGGAAGCCCTCGTACACCAGCGTGCGCCGCAGCATGTTCAACAGCTTGGGATCGTCGTCGACGACCAAGACGCTTGCCATCTTGAAGAAACTCCCAAATCCCAATTCCCAAATCCAAAATGAATGCCATGAACACGGGTTGATCAGCGATAAGACGCCATGCGCCTCATCGCTGCGTTTCGATCATATGTAACCGTTCAGGCGTCATTGCGAGGAGCGTCGTTTGCGACGAAGCAATCTCCCTGCAGCCATCTCGCCCAACACGGGTGGAGATTGCCTCACAAAAACCGCTGCTCAGAAACTTCGCTGCGACCAACGGCAAGGAGCCCAGGTTGTCGCCCCAGCGAAAGCCGGGGCCCAGAGTCAACACCCCTGGATGCCGGCTCCCATGAAAATGGATCGCATCCTGTGGTAGGGCCAGGTCTTTGACCTGGCCGACTGGACGGGTCAAAGACCCGTCCCTACATTGGCAGGACTATTCTCATGCGCGGGGTGTGCGCCTCCGGCGCATCACCAACTTTCGCCGGCATGACGGCTTGGCCGCCAGCCGCGCCCAAGTTTTTGGGGCCACAACATGGCGGCCCCACCATGATATTCTCGCAATGATATACCGGACTGAACGCTTACCATTATATCACCCGGCGGCTGAGATGCGCCTGTGCCGCGCCTGTGAGGCGCATAAGAAAGCGCGCGGCTATTCTTAACCGCCTGTCAGCCTCTGCTTCGTTCGCTCACAGGCGCGGCGGCTAGACTGTCGTTGAGAATTGAGTAGTCATGCTATGGTTCTGATTGGAGGAGCATTATGCGCAAACGAATCGTATTGATCGCGGTCATCCTGATCCTGGCTGCCGGCGGCGGCTACTTCGCATATACCAAGCTGCGCCCGGCCACCACTACGACCGCGACCACGCAGACGGCGACCGTCACCCGCGGCAACCTGACGGCCCTGGTCGCCAGCGCCGGCTCGATCGCGCCGAAGGCGCAGGCCAGCCTGACGTTCGGGCAGAGCGGCACGGTCACCAAAGTGTATGTCAAGCTCGGCGACACGGTCAAGCAGGGGCAGGTGCTGGCCGAGATTGAGGCGACCGACCTGCAGATCGCGCTGGCGAACGCGCAGATCGCGTATAACCAGGCGCAGGCCAAGTACGACCAGACCAAAGCCGGCACGGCGGCCGGCGATTTGCAGATCGCGCAGATGAACGTCGACATGGCGCAGGCGAACTTCGACCTCGCCGTGAAGAAGGCGAACCTGAATGACGACCAGTTGCTGCTGCTGCGCGCCGACCTCGACAAGGCGGCGCTCTCAATGCAGAAGGCGCAGTCGGACTACGACCAGGCCGTTGCCGACCACATCACTGATTTGTCGGACCTCGCGGTTGCGCTGAAGCAGGCCAAAATCAGCTACGACGTCGCGCAGGCCAACAATCGCATTTCGCTGGCGAACATCAGCGATTCGAGCGTGCGCAGCGCGGCCGTCTCGCTGGCGTCGAGCAAGCTCAATCTGCAAACGCTGCAGAGTGCGCCGACGGCGGCCGATCGGCTGGCGGCCGAGTCGTCGCTGGCGACCGCCAAACTGTCGCTGCAACAGGCGCAGTATCGCATGCGCAACGCGCAGGTCATCGCGCCGTATGACGGCACGGCCACGGCGCTCAACATCGACGTGTACAGCACGGTCAGTGCCAGCACGGCGGCGATGCAACTGTCAGACCTGTCGCAGTTGCAGATCACGGTCAACATGGCCGAGGTGGACATCGCCAAAGTGAAGGTCGGGCAGGATGTCAACGTTACCGTAGATGCGGTTTCGAGCGCCGGCCGCCTGTCCGGCAAGGTTACACAGGTGGCACTCAGCGGCACCTCAACTTCGGGTGTCGTCACGTACCCCGTCGTGATCACGGTCAGCGGCGCCGATCCGACGGTGGTCAAGAGCGGCATGACCGCTAACGTGTCCATCATCGTGGACAAGCGTGAGAACGTCCTGTTGGTGCCGAACCGCGCGCTGCGCACGCAGGGCGGCCAGCGCGTCGTGCAACTGCAGACGCCGGTCGGCGTGGCGCAGACGCCGGTCACGATCGGCCTGGCGGGCGATACGCAAACCGAGATCGTCAGCGGGATCAAGGAAGGCGACGTGGTGGTGATTACCTCGACCACCAGCAGCTCGTCGACGAACCGGACCGGCGGCGTGGGCGTGCCGGGTATGGGGCCGGGCTTCTAGAGGCCGGGCTTGGCGGCCAGGCGGGCGCGCCGCGGCGGGTGACTCCGCCGCACAGGCGCCCGTCTGGCTGCATGGAGCGTGCAAACATGATCGAGATCAAAGAGATTACCAAAACGTACCGGATGGGCGACGTGGATGTCAACGCCCTGGGCGGTGTGTCGTTCGACGTGCAGAATGGCGAGATGGTCGCCATCATGGGGCCGTCCGGCTCCGGCAAATCCACCCTGATGAACGTGCTCGGGTGCCTGGACAAGCCGACCAGCGGCTCGTATAAGCTGGATGGCATCGAGGTCAGCACGATGAACGACGATCAGTTGGCGCAGGTGCGCAATCGCAAGATCGGCTTTGTGTTCCAGCAGTTCAATCTGCTGTCGCGCACGTCGGCGCTGGCGCAGGTTGAACTGCCGCTGGTGTATGCCGGCGCGCCGGACCGGCGCCAGCAGGCGCTGGAGGCGCTGGCGTCGGTCGGGCTGGCCGACCGGGCCGGGCATCGCCCCAATGAAATGTCAGGCGGCCAGCAGCAGCGGGTCGCCATCGCTCGCGCGCTGGTCAACAACCCGTCGATCATCATGGCCGACGAGCCGACCGGCAACCTGGACAGCAAGGTCGGCGCGGAGATTATGGCGATCCTGCAGCGGCTGAACCGCGAGCGCGGCGTGACGGTCATCATGGTCACGCACGACCCGGCGATTGCCGAGTTCACCCGCCGCGTCATTCACGTGCGCGACGGTCTGATCGAGCGCGAAGAGATCAACCGGCATCCACACGCGGCGCTGGCGGCCGCGTAGATTGGTGAGGCGAGTATGAATTTCCTTGAAAGTATCCGCATCGCCCTGCGCAGCCTGGCAGCCAACAAGATGCGCGCATCCCTGACGATGCTGGGCATCATCATCGGCGTCGGCGCGGTCATCGCGCTGATGGCGGTCGGCCGTGGGGCGCAGGCCAACATAATCGGCTCGCTGCAGAGCCAGGGTACGAATTTGCTGTACGTCTCCCCTGGCTCGACCTCATCCGGCGGCGTCAACCAGGGCGCCGGCAGCGCAGCGACGCTAACGCTCGAAGATGCCACCGCGCTGAACGACCCGTCGCTGGCGCCGGCCGTGCTGGCGGTCGCCGCCGAGTTCGGCTCGAACGGGCAGGTCGCCTATCAGGGCCAGAACACGCGCACGCGCGTCAACGGCGTGACCGTCTCATACAGCGCCGTGCGTAATGTGAGCATCGCCGAGGGCGAGTGGTTCACCGACGAGCAGATGGCGGCCAAGACGACAGTTGTCGTGCTGGGACCGACCACGGCGACGAACCTGTTCGGCGAGAATGACCCGGTCGGGCAGACGATTCGCATCAACAGCCTGCCGTTCCGTGTCATCGGCGTGACCGTCGCCAAAGGCGGCACCGGCTTCGGCAGCCAGGACGATGTGATCTATGCGCCGATCACGACGGTCATGTCGCGCCTGGCGTCCGGCGGTCAGTTCCGCGGCCAGGCCAACATCAGCACGATCAGCGTGCAGGTTGTGGATGCCTCGCAGATCCAGAACGCCATCAGCCAGATCTCGGCGATCCTGCGCGAGCGTCATCACCTGACAACCGGCGATGACGACTTCCGCATCACCAGTCTGGACGACATCCTGAAGACGCTCACGCAGGTCAGCGACACGCTGACGCTCTTCCTGGGCGGCATTGCGGCGATCTCGCTGGTCGTTGGCGGCATCGGCATCATGAACATCATGCTCGTCTCGGTGACGGAGCGCACCCGCGAGATCGGCATCCGCAAGGCGGTCGGCGCGCGCAAAGCCGACATCCTGCTGCAGTTTCTGACCGAGGCGATTGTGCTGTCCATCGTGGGCGGCCTGATCGGTATCGGCGTGGGTATGGCAGTCGCATGGGCGCTGACGGCCAGCGGCACGATCACGGCGGTGGTGGACTTGGATTCGATCCTGCTGGCGACCGTGTTCTCGACGGCGATCGGGCTGTTCTTTGGCATCTACCCGGCGAACCGCGCGGGCAGCCTGAACCCGATCGACGCCCTGCGTTATGAATGACATGGATTAGGCGGGCGACACATCGCTCTGGGGAGACTCACATGAAAAGACGGATAGCACTCATGATCAGCCTGGTGCTGCTGGCAGTGTTGCTGGCAGCATGCGACAGTGGCGCGGCGACGTCATCCGCACCCGCAGCAGGCACTCCGGCCGCCGCGGCGGCGCAAGCGACGAACACCGGGCGCGCGCCTGGCGCGGCCAGCAACCTGCCCGTGGCGGCTGCAACGAAAGCGGCAGGCGCGTCGGCGTCCGCGAGCGCGCCACTCAATGCGCCGACTGCCGTGCCCGCGCCCGTGATCGTCATCCCGACTCCGCTGGCCCCGGCGACGCCTACGAATACCAGCGTAGGGGCGATTCGTGAATCGCCCACGGCGACCACGAAAACCAGCGTAGGGCCGACACAGGAATTGCCCGCGGCGGCTGTGCCAAGCCTGGCGTCGCTGCGCGGCAAGATCGCCTTCTTCAGCGACCGCGACGGATACCCGCAGTTGTACGTCATGAACGCCGACGGTAGCAACCAGCAGCCGTGCAACTGCTCGGACCTGCTGCAGACGATGGTCGCCAGAGAGACAACGTCGCCGGACGGTAACCAGTTCCTGTTCTATCGCGTGGTGGGCGGCGGGCGCGGCGGCGACCAGCAGATCTGGGCGCACAATAACACGAACGGCTGGGAAGCGGTGGTGACTGGCGCGGCGCCCGGCTTCCCGGGTGTGGACTACGACGCCGTTTGGTCGCCCGATTCGAAGTACATCGCGTTTGTGACGGAGATCAACGGGTTTGACGAGATCTACCTGTACGATTCCAACGAAGGGTCAACGGTGCGGCTGACGCAGAGCGCCAGCGAGTGGTACAAGGCTCCGACGTTCTCCACGGACGGCTCGCGCATCGCCTACTGGACAAACTTCGGCAACGTCCTGCAGAAACAGATCTGGGTGATGAAGCTGGATGGCAGCGGCAAGACGAACATCAGCAACAACGCGTACAACGATTGGGACCCGATCTGGGTCAAATAACGCTGTAACGGCGAGGCATTCGCGAGCTGGTGCATATCGATCAACTGATCGGCCGAATGCTTCGCCCCTACATGTATGACGGGCGCTGGGTTACTGCCGCAAGCGCGGGTCCATCGCATCGCGCAGGCCGTCGGCCAACAGGAACACCGACAGCACCGTCAGCGAAATGGCCAGCCCGGGATAGAAGACCAGCCACGGGTATTTCGTGTATTGCAGCGAGTTACTCAGCATATTGCCCCAGGTCGCCGTGGGCTGCCTGCCCCTACACGAGCGCAGTCTCCGCGCCCGCTCCACCGTGTCCAACTCCGACGCGGCACGCGGACGCCGGCGAGTGTGTCAGAGACCCGCCACAACGCGGGTGCCGGCATAAGGACGCCGGCTGAGCCTGTCGAAGCCGTCGGCTGCCCGCTTCAAAACGCGCTCGACAAAACCCCATAGGGGCGCGTGCAACGCGCCCGCGCAATCCGCTTGCTCAAAATAGGTCTCTGTGCTAGTATGCCGTTTAACCTCTGCAGAGCACGCTTGGGCGTGCCCGTTGCTTGAAAACCTGTTTATCTAGTGAGGGAGCGTATGCTAAAACGGCCTGCAGTCCGTGTCTCACCGCTGGTATTGCTGGCGCTGGCCCTGCTGTTCTCGCTGGGCTGCGCCCTGACTGATCTCGCGTCGGCGCCCGACAGTTCGCCGACGGCGGCGCCCGGCGCTACCAGTGCGCCGCAGTCCGGCGCGACCACAGCCGGCCCGCGCCCGACCGCCGTGCCCACCCGTTCTTCGTCGACGGCGCCCACCGCGCCGCGCTCGCCCGATTCGCTGCTGCTGCCGTTTGCCGGCGGCGATCCACCCACGCTCGATCCGGCCATCGCCCAGGACGCTACCTCCGCTGAAATCATCGTCGAGGTGTTTAGCGGCCTGGTCACGATCGACAAAGACCTCAAGGTCGTGCCGGACATCGCCGAGTCGTGGACGTTGAGCGAGGACAAGAAGACGTACACGTTCAAGCTGCGCGCCGATGCCAAGTTCCATGACGGCAAGACCGTCACGGCGCAGGACTTCAAGTACTCGCTCGAGCGCGCGGCCGCGCCCGCGACGTCGTCGCCGGTGGCCGACAGCTACCTCGGCGACATCGTCGGCGTGCGCGCGAAACTGTCGCGCAAGGCCACGGACGTCAGCGGCGTCAAGGTGATCGACGACCGCACACTGGCCATCACCATCGACGCGCCGAAGTCGTACTTCCTGGCCAAGTTGACCTACCCGACGGCGTACGTCGTCGACCAGGCCAATGTCAACTCCGGCCGCACCTGGTTCCTCAAGCCGAACGGCAGCGGCCCGTACAAGCTGAGCAAGTACGACTTCGGCCAGCAGGTGGTGCTGGAGCGCAACGACGTCTGGTACGGCACGCCGAAGCCGCAGGTCAAGACCGTCACGCTCTCGATCAGCGGCGGCTCGTATATGACCCGCTACGAGAACGGCGAACTGGATGCGACCCCGGTCAGCGTCATCGACATCGACCGCGTGCTCGACCCGACCAACCCGCTCAACAAGGAGTTGGTCACCGCGCCGCAGTTCAGTATCTCGTACATCGGCTTCAACACGCAGAAGCCGCCATTCGACGATCCGAAGGTGCGCCAGGCGTTCAACTACGCGATCGACAAGAAGCAGATCGCCGAGGTCGTACTGAAGAAGATGGCGTCGCCCGCCTACGGCATCCTGCCGCCTAAGTTCCCCGGTTTCAACGAGAACCTCAAGGGCTTGCAGTACGATCCCGACAAGGCCAAGCAGTTGATCAAGGAATCGAAGTACGGCGACCCGTCGAAGCTGCCGGAGATCACGCTTTTCATCAGCGGCGCGGGCGGCAACGCCGGCCCCACGACGCAGGCGATGGTCGAGATGATCAAGCAGAACATCGGCGTCGACGTGAACATCCAGCAGCAGGAGTTCGCCGCGTTCCTGCAGGAACTGAACAAGCGCCCCAGCTCGCTGCAGATGTTCCAGTTGGGCTGGATCGCCGACTACCCGGATCCGCAGGACTTCCTGGAAATCCTGTTCCACGGTAACAGCCTGGACAACCATACCGGCTATAACAACCCGGCGGTGAACAAGTTGCTGGACGACGCCGGCACCGAGACCGATTCGGCCAAGCGCATGGCGCTGTACCAGCAGGCGGAGCAGATTCTCGTCAACGACGCCGTCTGGGTGCCGCTGTTTGTCGGCGACGACTACTGGCTGACCAAGCCGTACGTCAAGGGCCTGATCTACCCGCCCTTCGTCATCCCGCGACTCAAGTACGCCTCAATTAGTCGCTAGCAACCAGTTGCTAGTCACTAGCCGCTAAATGACTGCGTACATCATTCGCCGGGTCTTCTGGTACCCGTTCCTGTTGCTGGCCGTCGCGGCGGTTACGCTGGCGCTCGGCCTGTACGGGCCGGGCGACCCGGCGCAGGTTTATCTGGGCAAGTACAACGACCCGGAGCGCGCCGCGCGCATCCGCGAGCAGTGGGGCATCGACAAGCCGTTCCACGAGCAGTTGATCAAGTTCGTGGGCGATGCCTTGCAGGGCGACTTTCACGAGTCGCTCGTCAAGTATCCCGGCCAGAAGGTGAGCGACCTGATCGCGAACCGCTTAGGCGTTACAATGCAGATGAATGCCGTCGGGCTAGCGATTGGACTGCTGCTCGGCGTACCATTAGGCATTCTCGCTTCAGTTCGCCACAATCGCTGGATTGACCACGTCATATCCTTCGGCGTGGTGCTAGGGGTAGCCATTCCGGTGTTTGCTGCGGCGCCCTTTCTGCTCTGGATCTTCGCGCGTGATTTGCCGCTCTGGACGGCGGCCAACCTCGGCGTGAAGATCGGCCTGCCGCCCGGCGGGTGGGACGGTATCTTTACACCATCGGCGGTGCTGCCCATGGTGGTTTTGAGCCCCGGCTACATCGCCGTCTTCACGCGCCAGACGCGGATTGCATTGGTGGAGGCCCTCGGGCAGGATTACATACGCACGGCACGCGCCAAAGGCCTTCGCGAGCAGATCGTTATCGGCAAGCATGCTTTACGCAACGCGTTGATCCCCTTGAGCACGCTATTCGGTCTGGCACTCGGCGGACTGGTAAGCGGTTCCTACCTGGTTGAGGTCAGTTTCGGAATTCCCAATGGGCTCGGCAATTTGTTGCTGTCGGCCCTGGGATCGCGCGATTATCCGATCATTCTCGCGCTAACACTGATGGTCGCCTTTGTGTACATTACGCTCAATCTGATTGTGGACATCGCCTACACGTGGATCGATCCGCGCATCCGATATAAATGATAAACCCTGCATCCGAGACGAGCGCGGCCATTGCCAAGCCGCGCGGATACTGGCAAGATGTGTGGCGTCGCTTTCGCCAGAACCGTCGCGCCGTCGTCAGTGCGCTGATCATCGCCGGGCTATTCTTTACCGGCATTTTTACCGAGGCGCTGGCGCCGTACTGCCACACGAAGCAGGATTTGGGCGCCGTAGAGAAGGCTCCCAGTCTGGCCCATCCGTTGGGCACTGACGAGCTTGGACGTGACCTGTTAAGCCGCATCATCTGGGGCGCGCGCACGGCGGTGATCGTGTCGGTTTCGGTGGTCTCACTCAACGTAATGATCGGGTTGTTCTTTGGGTCGCTGGCCGGTTATTTCGGCGGGATTGTGGATACGGTCGTCAGTCGCTTTTCCGATTTTTTGATGGCGTTCCCGGATTTCCTGTTCGTGCTGTTCATCGCCGCGACGCTCCGCCCGTCGATCGTCGCTGGAATCAAGGTGCTCGGTTCCGAGATGGGGCTTAAGCGTGCGCTCAATTGTGGCGCCGACTATGTCGCCTTCGGCGACTTCTTTGTTGTCATCGGCGCGCTGGCGTTTGTTGGCTGGCCGGGCTTTGCGCGGCTCGTGCGCAGCCTGTTCCTGCAAATGCGCGAGCGCGAGTTCGTGGACGCGGCACGTTCGATCGGCGCGCCGGATTGGCGTATCATTGCGCGCCACATCCTGCCGAATGCACTGCCGGCTATTGTCGTGTCAATCTCGCTCGGCATGGGCGGCGCCATCATGGCCGAGACCGGCCTTTCCTTCCTGGGTGTCGGCCTACAGCCACCCAACGCCAGTTGGGGGCTGTTGATCAACGACAATTACGCCTTCTGGCGCACGCGCCCCTGGATGATTCTTGTGCCGGGGATGGTGCTGACCGTCATCGTGCTGGCGTACAACTTCCTGGGCGAGGGGCTGAACGAGGCGTTCAACCCGAAGACTTAGCACAGCCGTTCCGGTCGTTTTCCGGCCGGGTGGCCCGGCGTGCAAGAAAACGAAAAATCAATATAATGGGGTTCGCGGAATCAGTGCGCCCGCCCGTTTTCGTGTATAATCGGGGCGCGTCGCACCCTGTAATCCGATACCAATGACTGGGTGCTGGATCCGGGCGCAGCCGGCCCGGAGACTGCCGCAGGCCGCCGGGCATGGCCCGCACGGATCTGGCATCTAATCTCCAATCCACCGAGGAGGTCTATGGGTGTCCTGTTAGAGGTCAAAAACCTCACGACAAAGTTCTACACGCAAGATGGCGTAGTCAACGCGGTGAACGGCGTTTCGTTCCACGTGGACGAAGGCGAAACGCTCGGCATCGTGGGCGAATCCGGCTGCGGCAAGAGTATCAGCGTCTTGTCGATCATGCGCCTGATCCCGATGCCGCCGGGCAAGATCACCGACGGCGAAGTCGTGTTTCAGGGCCGCGATCTGCTGAAGATCAGCGACGACGAGATGCGACAGATTCGCGGCAACAAGATCGCCATGATCTTTCAGGACCCGATGACCTCGCTCAATCCGGTGCTCACGATCAACCAGCAGGTGAGCGAGGCGCTGGAACTGCACCTGAACCTGGATAAGGACAAGTCGCGCCGCCGCTCCATCGAGTTGCTGGAGATGGTCGGTATCCCGGCGGCCGGCGAGCGCATCGACGACTACCCGCACCAGTTTTCGGGCGGCATGCGCCAGCGCGTGATGATCGCCATGGGCCTGTCCTGCAACCCGCAGTTGCTGATCGCCGACGAGCCGACCACCGCGCTCGACGTGACGATCCAGGCGCAGATCATCGATCTCGTCAAGAAGCTGAAAAAAGAGATCGGGATGTCGATCATCTGGATCACGCACGACCTCGGCGTGGTGGCCGGCATCGCCGACCGCGTGCAGGTCATGTACGCCGGCTTCATCGTCGAGACGGCCGCGGTCAAAGACATCTACGCCAACCCCAGCCATCCCTACACGCTGGGCCTGCTGAACTCGATCCCGCGCCTGGACAAGGGCCGCAAGGCCAAGTTGACGCCGATCGAGGGCCTGCCGCCGGACTTGATCGCCTTCCCCAAGGGCTGCCCGTTCCGCGCGCGGTGCGTGTTTGCGATCGAGCGTTGCGCTACTGAGAACCCACCGCTTGAGGCGGTGTCGCCGCGCCATTACGTGGCGTGCTGGGTTGATGTCAAGACTGGGAGGCCGCGTCATGGCGAATAGCACACCGATCTCCGGCAACGGCCAATTGGGCGGGACGTTGCTGGAAGTCAAGAACTTGAAGGTCTACTTCCCGATCACGCAGGGGATCATCATCCAGCGCAAGGTCGGCGACATCAAAGCGGTGGACGGCCTCGACTTCTCGATCCGCAAGGGCGAGACGCTGGGCCTGGTGGGCGAGTCCGGCTGCGGCAAGTCCACGACCGGCCGCGCGATCCTCCAGTTGTACCGCCCGACCGCGGGCGAGGTCATCTTCGACGGGCAGGACCTGACGGCGTTGAAGGCCGAGCCGTTGCGCCGTATGCGCCGCCGCATGCAGATGATCTTCCAGGACCCGTACGCCTCGCTCAACCCGCGCATGACGGTTGGCGGCATCATCGGCGAGCCGCTCGAAGTGCACAACATCGCCAAAGGCAAGGAGTTGAAGGAGCGCGTGCAGGAGTTGTTGAAGGTAGTGGGCCTCAACCCGTATTTCGTCAACCGCTACCCGCACGAGTTCTCCGGCGGCCAGCGCCAGCGCATCGGCGTGGCGCGCGCGCTCGCCGTGAACCCGGACTTCATCGTGTGCGACGAGCCGATCTCCGCGCTCGACGTGTCGATCCAGGCGCAGATTCTGAACCTGCTGGAGGAACTGCAGGAAACGTTCCACCTGACGTACCTGTTCATCTCGCACGACCTGTCGGCGGTGCGTCACATCGCCGATCGCGTGGCCGTTATGTACCTGGGCCATCTCGTCGAGCTGACGGGCCGCGACGAGTTGTACGAGAACCCGCTGCACCCGTACTCGCAGGCGCTGCTCTCGGCCGTGCCGATTCCCGACCCCGCAATCGAGGAAAAGCGCTCGCGTACCATCCTGACCGGCGACGTCCCCAGCCCGGCCCGCCCGCCCGCCGGCTGCACGTTCCATACGCGCTGCCCCGTGGCGATTCAGGGCGTATGCGATAAGTATGCGCCATACTGGCGCGAGGCCGGCAACGGTCACTATGTCGCCTGCTTCCGCGTTCACGAGTATGAAGGTGACCAGGCGGCCAAGAACTAGCCAGATTTGGCTCGGCGAGGGCGGAACAACCAGCCGCCCTCGCCGGTTGTTTGTCCCGCCAATTTGATGTCATGTGTCACTACCCCTCCCACGCGCATGGCGGTAGCATCATGTGTACGCGGCGTGTTGCCCGCGTGACGGAGCAATTTCTACGCCTGTATAACGCCCGCACCGCGGCCCTGCGGCTTGCGGCTGCCGGGATCGACAATCCGCACACAAGGAGGTGAGGTTCTGCCATTCAAGTGTGTTCATCTGAATAAGCCAGTCAATGTGTGTGTTGTGCACCATTAATCTCCAAGGAGGAGAACCGCATGAAGAAGTTTAGCATCCTGTTTGCGCTGGGATTGCTAGTCGCGCTCGTCGCCTGCGGCGCACCGACGCCGACTGCTGCGCCGACGACCGCGCCGGCCATCCAACCCACGACCGCGCCGGTCGTTCAGCCGACCACGCCCCCGGCCGTGCAGCCGACCGCCGCACCGACGGCCGCCCCGACCAAGCCGCCCGCTCCGACCGGCCCGCAGATCCTGCGCCTGGGCCGCGGGACCTACCCGGACGTGATCGATCCCCAGCGCTCGTCGTATGGCATCGAGATCGAAGTCCTCAAGCTGTGCTATGAGGGCCTGACCGCCCTGGATAACAAGGGCAACATCGGCCCCGGCGCCGCCGACAAGTGGACGATCGCGCCCGACGGCAAGAGCATGACGTTCCACATCCGCGACGGCTTGAAGCGCGCGGACGGCACGGCGATGAACGCCTCGGACTACGAGTACGCCCTGAAGCGCGAAGTCGATCCGCGCGTCAAGGACAAGCAGTACATGGACATCGTCAACAATATCGCCGGCGCCGATGACCTGATCGCGAAGGAAGGCGAGAAGCTGGCCGATGCCGACCTGGCGAAGCTGTACGCCGCCTACGGCGTCAAGGCCGATGATGCCAAGCGTGAATTGACCGTTACGTTCACCGCGCCGATCGGTTTCTGGCACTACATCGCCTACACCTGGGTGACCTACCCGACGGACAAGAAGACGTCGGAAGCCAACCAGGAGACGTGGTGGACCAAGGCCGACGGCCACAAGTGCAACGGCGCGTACACCATCAAGAGCATCGAAGAAGGCAAGCGCATCACCTACGAAGCGAACGCCAACTACTGGCGCGGCAAGCCGAAGATCGACCGCATCGTCGCCACCTACGAGACCGACGAGATCAAGCGCTTCGAGGCCTACAAGAAGGACGAAGTTGACGAAATCGACGTGACCTCAGCGTTCCTCGATCAGGTCAACGCCGACGCGAAGCTGAAGGCCGAGTTTGTTCGCTACCCGGCGGCCATCACTTCGATGATCGCCTACAACAACGCCATCGCCCCGTTCACCGACAAGAACGTCCGCATCGCCTTCTCGCAGGCGTTCGACCGCGAAGGCTGGGTGCGTGACGTGCTGAAGGGCATCGGCAAGCCGTACACGCGCTGGGTGCCGCCCGGCGTGCCGGGCGCTCTGCCGGATGTCGAAGGCGCGCCGAAGACCGATCAGAAGGCAGCGGTTGAGACGTTGCTGAAGAACGGCTACGGCACGGCCGATGGCAAGAAGATCGACTGCGCAAAGTTGGGCGCCTTGAAGATCACGTACTCCGGCACCGCGCAGAACCATGCGCGCTTCCAGTTCCTGGCCGGCAACTTCGTGAAGGTCTTCAACTGCGCGGTCACATTGGACCCGGTGGACGCGACGGTCATGACGGCCCTGACCAAGGACCCGAAGACCAACCCGCAGCTTTCGCGCCAGGGCTGGATCCAGGACTACCCGCACCCGCAGAACTGGTTGAGCGTGTACTGGAAGTGCGCGGCGTTTGCCAAGCGCTACTCGTACTGCAACAAGGACCTCGATGCGCAACTGGCGAAGGCCGACCAGACGCTGGACTTCGACGCCTCGATCAAGGAGTACCAGAAGGCCGAGGCGATGCTGCTGGGCGATGTGCCCGGCGCGCCGTCGAACTACAGCGAGAACCTGTACCTGATCAAGCCGTGGCTCACTGGCCTGAAGGAAAACCCGTCGTCGAGCGACGCGGAGTGGGCCGGCGAGTGGGGCCCGGTCTGGAACTATACCGTCGATCTGACGAAGGTTCCGGCCTCGTACCCGAAGCAGTAAGTTAAGCCACACCAACCCTTCGGGTCTTTGCGACCCGAAGGGTTTCTTGCAGACCAGCCGACGGGACGGCAGGCGATGCCGTCCCGTCGGCATATCGGGCGCCAAGGCGTGTCGCGCATGCGAATGACAGACTGGTCATCCCCATGCGCGACAGGCAATGACTGTAGGGGCAACCCCGACGTGTTCGCCCTCTTTGGAGGGTTGCGGTTGCCCGCAGGGTGCCGGGCAGGGTCAAGCCCTGCCCCGACAACAGAAGATGGGTATGTTGAATTAGCGGAGCATCAAAACAATGGGTGCATTCTACATTCGCCGTTTCCTGGCGATATTCCCGACCCTACTGGTCGTGATCGTTATTACGTTTACGATCATGCATGCCACTCCGGGTGGGCCGTTCGACGTCAACCCCGACAGCCGCACGAGCGGCCCGGGCGTGCAAGAGCGTTTGATGCGCCAGTACGGCCTCGACAAGCCGTGGTTCTTCAACCCCGACGCGACGAGTAAGGCCTGGACGGGCGGCCAGGGGCCGGTCGCCGCGATCGGCGCGTTCTTTGATGCGCAGTTCACCTCTTTCATCGTAAACCTGGCACAAGGCAAACTGGGGCCGTCGTTTCGCTTCCGCGGCCGCCAGGTCGAGGACGTGCTGTTCGACCCGTTGACCGACGGCGCGCCGCCCTGGCAGAGCCGCGTCGGCACGACCATCGCGCTCGGCATGATCGCGCTCGTCTTCGCGCTCGTCGTCGGTTTTCCCATGGGCCTGATCGCCGCGCTGAACCAGAACACGTGGATCGACAACGTCTCGCTGTTTATCGTCACAGTCGGTGTCGGCATTCCGAACTTCGTGCTGGGGCTCCTGCTGATCTTGCTATTCGCCAGCACGCTCGGTTGGCTGAAAGTGCTGGAGGACGTGTCCTGGCAGGACTGGAAGGGCTGGGTGCTGCCCGCGTTCTGCCTCTCGATCGGCACATCGGCGTTCCTGGCCCGCCTGACGCGCAGCACAGTGCTCGAAGTGATGCGCCAGGACTACGTGCGCACGGCGCGCGCCAAGGGACTGGTCGAGCGCGTGGTCATCTGGAAGCACATCGTGCGCAACGCGCTGATTCCGGTCGTCACGTTCCTCGGCCCGGCGTTTGCCGCGCTGACCACCGGATCGTTCGTCATCGAATACACATTCAGCGTGACCGGCATCGGCCGCCTGTTCGTCGAATCGATCGGCCGCCGCGACTATGGCGTGATCATGGGCCTGACCCTGATCTACGCTGCGTTTGTGGCATTCGCCAACCTGGGCGTGGACCTGGTGTACGGCTACCTCGACCCGCGTATCCGCCTGGCCAGTAAGTAGGGGGAGATATGGCGCAAAGCGCACAAATCCTGCCGCATGCGACGGCGACTGTCGGCGAGTTATTGACCCGTAAACCGGCCAGCCTGTACCGCGACGCCATGATCCGCCTGGTGCGCAACCGCGCGTCGGTGGCCGGCCTGGTGATCGTGGCTTTCTTTTCGCTCGTTGCCCTGCTGGCAAACGTCATCGCGCCGAAGAACGCGCTGGAATCGTTCCCCAACAACTCGGAGCGCTATCCCAGTTGGGTGGTAGACGCCAATCCGGCCAAGACCGGCCGTCCCGAATTCCCGCTCGGCACCGACTCGATCGGCCGTGATGTCTTGAGCCGCGTCATCTTCGGTGCGCGCACCTCGATGGTCGTCGGCTTTATTCCAATGATCCTGATCGTCACGATCGGCACCATTATTGGTCTAATCTCTGGCTTCTTTGGCGGCGCCGTGGACAACTTTCTGATGCGCCTGACCGATGTTGTTTACGCCTTCCCCGACTTGCTGTTCTTCATCATCGTGATGACCGCCCTACGCGACTCGTGGATCGGCGGTCTGTTCAACGGGCTGTTTCTCCTGTTCGGCGCACTGGCGGTCGTGAACTGGGTCGGCGTGGCGCGCCTGGTGCGCGGCCAGGTCTTGAGCCTGAAAGAGAAGGAGTTTGTCGAGGCGGCGCGCGCCATCGGCGCCTCAAACATCCAGATCATTTTCAAGCACCTGCTGCCGAACACGCTCTCGCCGGTCATCGTCTCGGCCGCGTTTCTGGTGCCGCAGGCGATTGTGACCGAAGCGACGCTCGGCTTCATCGGTGTCGGTATTCGCCCTGCCACCGACCCTGCGGCTATCTTCCCCACCTCGTGGGGCAACACGCTGCTGGAAGGCCGCCTGCTGATGCTGTCGCAGCCGTCCATGCTGATCTTGTCGTCAATCTGCATCGCCGCCGTGCTGCTCTCCTTCACCTTCATCGGCGATGGCTTGCGCGACGCGCTCGACCCGCGGCAGAAAAACCAATCGTAGGGGCACATTGCATGTGCCCGCCGGGCGCGTGGCAACGCGCCCCTACATCAGTTCCCGATCGGAATCGGGCTCGGCGCGTTGCGTGACAAAAGCACCCACGCCACGTTCATGTCGAGCCCGGTTTTGTTGGTATCCACTTTCAACACGCGCGGGTCGTATTTCGTGATGTCGGGCGGGCGCGCCTGCATCGGGTTTGCGCCGAACTGGTACGCTGGGCCCGCCAGAATCATCTTCAACTGCGCCAGCCGCGCGGAGAACCCCAAGCCGGTGCCGTTGCCCAGCCGCGTGATGATATTGTTGTACGACTGCAGGACGACGATATCGTACGCGTCCACGAAGCGCAACCCCCCGTCGCGCCGCCGGATGATCTTGTAAGCGGTATGCGTCTCGCCGCCGGCGCTCTCGAACGCCGACCACGCATGCTGTCCCTCGGTCAGCGGTATGAACGCGATCTCCACCGGCCTCGTCTTGTCGAACGTAATCGCTTTGGGCGTATCCTGCTGCGGGTCGGCCTCGTCGAACGCCAGCACGCTGCCGCTCTGTGCCAGCACCTCGCTCATATAGGCGACCAGTCCATCGCTCATCTCCGGGTTGACCTGCACCAGCGTCAGCATCTGCTGGCCGAAAGCGATCACCAGCGTCGGCTTGTCCGGCGAGGGCAGGATATACTGGTAGTCGATCGTCGCGCCTTCCACGTTGTCGCCGGTTTGCAGCGGGCGATAGCCGCCGGCCAGCACGATCGACGGCATGGCCGTGGCGGTCGGCGCCGGGGCGGCCGTGGGCGTTGCGGCGCCGCAGCCGGCAATGACCAGCAGGCCGAGCAATGCGCATAATGCGACACAGATTCTGTCATTCATAGGTCGTCCTCAAAGTCAGAGATGCACCCTCCATTGTAGGGTGATTCCGGTCCGCGGGCAACCGGCGATTTCGGCGGGGATACCCACGATGTCGGAGCGGTGCGCAAACGGTAGGGGCAGACCGACGTGTCTGCCCTCAATGCGTCAAGCGGGCGCACACGCTGGTGCGCCCCTACGTGATCCCGACAATTCCTGGATGTACCCATTTCGGCGTGCTGTCCCTCTTCGGTATAATTTCACCACACGATGCTCCCCGGCACGCTATTCACCACGTCAACGGGATTTCCGGAGAACTGACCTGCATGAAGAAATGGCTGGCATTGCTATCGCTCGTCCTCTGGCTGGTCGCGTGCGATGTGACCATCGCGCCGGCGCCGACCGCCGTCCCGGCCACACCGGAGCCGGCGGCGACCACCACGCCGACGCCTATCCCGCCCACGCCGACCCCCAAGCCGGTACCGCAGGTCTTGCGCCTGCAAATCAGTCAGGAGCCGTCGACCACCGACCCGCAGCAGGCGTCCGCAACGGACGAGATGGAGTTCGTGCGGTTGGTTTTCAGCAATCTGCTGACCTATGATGCGCAAGGCAATCTTGTGCCCGATATGGCCGCTGACATGCCCGTGGCTTCCGCCGATGGTCTGACGTACACCGTCAAGCTCAAGCCCGGACTGCTCTACAGCGACGGGCAGCCGTTGACGGCCCGGAACTTCGAGTACGGCTGGAAACGGCAGTTGGATCCCGCTTTGGCCGCGGACAACGCTTTCACCGGCTATGTCATGGTCGGCGCGGAGGCGTACGCCTCGGCCAACCCGAAGAAGGCGAGCAAGGAAGAACTGCAGAAGCTGCGCGATGCGGTCGGCGTGAAAGCGCTGGACGACCAGACGCTGCAGTTTCGCCTGACGGCGCGCGCGCCATACTTCATGGCGGTGCTGGCCGGCGCGGCAGGACTGCCGGCCCGCCAGGATCTCGTCGAGAAGTTTGGCGACAAGTGGATCGAGCCCGCGACTTACATTGGCAACGGCCCGTATCTGCTTGCCGAGTGGCGGCGCGGCGCGCGCATCGTCTTCACGGCCAACCCGCGCTATACGCGCGGCAAGCCGCCCGTCGAGCGCATCGAGATCACCGTCAGCGACGGCTCGGCCGCGTTGATCGGCTACCAGAACGGCGAACTCGACGCGATTCGCGTGGCGGGCAATGAACTGGCGCAGTCGCTGGTCGATGCGAAACTCAAGCCGCAACTGGTCTCGCGCACCGGCGGCTGCACCTTCTATATCGGCTTCAACACGACCAAGCCGCCGTTCGACAAGGTGGCAGTGCGGCGCGCTTTCGCGCAGGCGCTCGACAAGGCGTTGTACGTCAAGGACGTGGAAAAGGGCGCGGGCGCGCCGGCCAACGAGTTCGTGCCGCCCGGCCTGCCCGGCGGCTATGCCGACCTGGCCGTGCTCAAGTTCGACGCGGCGGCCGCGAAGAAGGAACTGGCGCAGGCGGGCCTCGCGCCGGACAAGCTCGGCGACGTCCGCTACGGCTACGTGGCCAGCCCGCGCAACCAGGCGCGCGCCGACTGGCTGCAGGGGCAGTTGAAGGCCAATCTCGGCGTGGCGGTCAAGGCCGATCCGCTCGACGCGCAGACCTACCGGAACAACGCTTCGAAGCCGGAAACATTGCCGGGTCTGTTCCTGTACGGCTGGTGCCAGGACTATGCCGACCCGCAGGACTGGTACCAGATCTTCGATTCGCGCAGCACCGCGCCGTTCCGCACCGGCTGGAAGAACGACAAATACGACCAGTTGGTGCGCGAGGCCGACCGCGAACTCGACCCGAAGAAGCGGGACGGCCTGTACAAGCAGGCTGCGCAGATCCTGACCGACAACGTGCCGGTGATCTTCCTGTATCACACGGCCGACAACTGGCTGGTGCAGCCGCATGTCAGCGGCGCCAAACAGACGCCGCTCGACGCGTTCTTCGCCAGCACCAGCCTGATGGGGTGGAAGATACTGCCGCATTAGCACGATTACGAAACAGCTGGCGGCTTGCCTCACATGGCTGCACGCCGCATGTAGGGACAGGCCTTTGGCCTGTCCGACGAGCAGGCGACGTGTCGCACCCTTTGGGGTGTCAAAGACCTGCCTCTACACGGCGAACCGCATTAGCATGGCGCGCAGAACAAGCCCGCAGTCGGTATGGGCTATCCCACTGTGGACGGTTCACACGCCGCTCCTGTCTGTGTTGCAGCGACCGGCGCCTCAGCGCCGCAATTGCCGCATGCGCTGGTACGGCGCGTATGTCCCCAGCACCACACCGTCATCGTCGAGCATCAGCCAGTTCGAGTGCCCCCACTCGCCCGGCCGCCCGTTCAGCGCGAACGGGATGACGGCCATGACGCGCGCATCGTCCTCCCACGGCGTCCAGCCGCTGCGCGCGTACGGCGCGGTGAACTGGCCGCGGTTGCCGATGAACGCCATTTCAAAGTAGTCGGCCATCTGCGCCGCGCTGACCGTGGCGTGCGCGGCATCGCCGGTGCTCGGCGCGGTCGTCTCCGGGTGCCGCCAGCCCGTTTCCGTGATCATCACCGGCAACGCCGGACCGCCCGCCTCGGCGATACGGTAGAGCTCCCAGCTGTACGAGTTCACACCGCGATTAACGATGCCGGACGGCCAGCTTCCCGCGCGCAATGGCTGCGCGCCGTTCAGGTAGTCGAACTGCATCGCCTGCTCGCTGGGCGCACGGTTGAACGGCCCCAGCGGGTAGGCGTGCGAGTTTAGTATCTGTACCTTGCTGAAGATCTGCTTGTCCCACTTCAGCATCTGCGCGATGAACGTGTCGGCGTCGACATAGCGAAAGCCGTCGTCGAACGGCTTGCCGTTCGTGTTCGGCGCATAGAGGTCGAGTGCAGCGTTGAGAATCACGACGTTCGGATCGTTCTCGCGCAGGCGGCGCGACACGTCGCCGAGAAAATGCGCGTATGCCTCGCCGTTCGGCTGGTTCTCCCACTCGTCGCCGCGATTCGGCTCGTTGCCGATGATCAGCAGGCGCTGGGTGGTCGGCCAGCGCAACTGGTCGAGGAAGTCGCGGTACTGCTCCGCCACCGTCCAGTAACCGCCGCCCTCGCTGTCGCGGATCGGCGCGGCCCACCAGCGGTTGGTGTTGTCGTACCAGGTGGCGAAGCGGACAACCGGCGTCAGGTGCAGTTGCGCGCACAAATCGAGGAAGAACTGCCAGCGCTCCACGTCGAGATCGTCCAGGCGGATGAGCACGACGACGTAACCCCACTCGCCGACCAGATCGCGCGCATAACGTAGATGCTGCGGCCAGACCTCGACCGGCCAGCGGTTCTTGTGGTCGCCGATCAGCAGATGGATGCCGAGCTTCGTCACACGCGGTCCGCCCGGTGTGGCCGTCGGCAGCGGCGTCCAGGTCGGCACCGGCGTGCGCGTGGGCGTGCCGGTCACCGTTGGGGTCGGCGCGAGCGTGGGCGTGGCCGTGAACGTCGGTGTCGCGGTGATTGTCGGCATTGCGGTTGGCGCGGGCGACGACGCGGCCGTCGGCGTCGGGTACGCCGGCGCACCGCACGCGGCGAGCGCCAGCAGCAACGCCAATGCGATCAGGCGCGCGCCCGCGAGCAGCACGCGGCGTACCCGCGCACGCGTCATTCGGCGAGCACCTCGTCCATCGTGGCGATGAACGCCTGCCAGTCGGCGACGATGCCGTAATCGGACTGCTTGAATATTGCCGCTTCGGCGCTGCTGTTGACCGCCACGATCGTGCCCGCGCGCTGGATGCCGACCGTGTGGTAGAAGGCGCCGCTGACGGCGAGCGTGAGATACAGGTGCGGCGCGATCGGGCGGCCGGAGATGCCGACCTGCGCTTGCGGCGCGAGCCAGCCGGCGTCGGTCACCTTGCGCGTGCCCGCCACCGTCGCGCCGATGCGCTGCGCGAAGTCGTGCACCCGCGCGACCCCCTCCGGCCCACCAACACCGTAGCCGATGCCGACGATGACCTCCGCATTGTCAAGCTGCAGCACCTCCGGCGACACCAATTCATGCTTCAGGCTGCGCACGCGCGGCGTGAACGGGTACGACGGCAGGCGCATGAGGATCGTGTTGCGTCCCGGCTCCGGCACGGCGGGCGCGAACATGCCCGGCCGCACCGTCGCCAGCACCGGCGTCGTGCGCGACAGGATCGGCGCGATGATGTTGCCGCCAAACGCCGGCTTCAACATCACGAGGCGGCCCTCGGCATCGACCTGCATGCCGACCGCGTCGCCGGTCAGGCCGAGGCCAAGCCGGGCGGCCACACGCGGCGCGAGGTCGCGGCCGTTGGCGGTCGCGCCAAACAGCACGGCATACGGCTTATAGTCCTGGATCGCCGCCGCCAGCACCAGTGTAAACGCCTCGGTGTGATACTGGCGCAGCATCGGCGCGTCGGCCACGTAGACCTTATCGGCACCAAGCTCCGCCAGCGCGTTGACCAGCGGATGCGGCTTGTAGCCGAGCACAACGGCCGCCAGTTCGCCGTCCAGTTGGTTGGCCAGCGTGATGCCCGCGCCCATCAACTCGCGCGTCACGTCGCGTAAGTGTTGCTGCGTGTGCACGTGCGGGTCAGGCGCCGTGTCGCCCAGCGCCTCGGCCACCACCCATACCGCCTTCGCCCCGCGCTGGAACGGCTTACGGTCGGCCGCGCGCGCCCGCGTGTGCGAGTGCCCGCCGCTGACCTTCCACTCACTGCCCTGCCAGCCGGCCTCGCGCAGGCGCGCGACCAACTGGCGCACGTCCTGCTTGAGGTCGCCGCTGTTGAGCATAATCTGCTTGCGCTTGGGCGCATCCTCGTAGATCGCCTCAACCCAGGTCGGCGAGCCGGGCAGGCCGTACTGCGCGAGATCGCCGCCCAGGTCGGCCGCCGACCAGACATCGATCGGCTTGCCCTCGGCCTTCGGCGCATCGGCCGGGCCAACGCGAATCGGCTTATTCAACTGCTCGGAGGCGCTCAGGACAACCGGCAGTTCGCACTCGAGCGTCTCAAAGCCTTCGTCCAGCTCGCGCACGGCGGTGATCGTCTTGCTTCCGGCCGACACGCGCAACTCGCGCACGCCGGTGATCTGCGGCGCGTCGAGGAACTCGGCCAGCATCGGCGGCACCTGCGCCGTTTCGGAGTCCATGGCGTAGCGGCCGCAGAAGACGATGTCGTAGCCGATCTTGCGGCACGCATCGGCCAGCGCGCGCGCGGTGGCCAGCGTGTCGGCGCCGGCGAACTCTTTGCCGAGCAGGTGCACGGCGCGGTCGGCGCCCATCATCAGCGACTCGCTCAGCACGGCGCGCGCCTGCGGCGGGCCCATCGTGACCGTGATGACCTGTCCGCCGACCTGGTCGCGAACCTTGATCGCCTCGGTGATGGCGCGGCGGTCAAACGTGTTGAGGTTGCCCGGCACGCCCTCGCGCACAACGCGGCGCGTCGCGTGGTCGAACTTGATCTGCTCCATCGACGGCACCTGCTTGATACAGACAATGATTTGCATGAACGCTCCCCGGTGTGTTGTAACGCATGGTACAGATCACTCGATTCTAGCATCCCGGCGCATGTTGCCCAAACAGAATCTATCCACGAAGGGACACGAAGAAACACCAAGTAGAACCGATCCGCGAATAATGCGAATCTTCACGAAACCGTCATGCTGAGCGCGAAGGTCAGGCATGCGGCCGAGAGCACGCTTCGCGCGCGAAGCATCTACAATCCAGCAATTCAGATGTTTCGCGCGGGTGGCGCAATTCCAGGGCGACGTGCTTGCCTTCGCGCTCAACATGACCGGCTGGAGCACAGCGCAAGCGGCGCGAACGCGTTCTGCTGACAACCGTGCTATTCGCGTCGATTCGCGTTATTCGCGGATTAGCTTTGTTGGTGTTCCTTCGTGTAACTTCGTGGACAGCGATGTTACCGCGCTTGACGAGTGGCCTGCCTCGCGGCTAGAATCGGCACAGTACAGAACCACGAAAGGTACGCACTCATGCCCACAGACATCCGCCTCGGCACGGCGCGCGCGCAGGCCGGCCAGTTGACCACCGGCCGCTGGCACGCCTTTGACCACCCGACCGGCACGCCCGAAGAGCTGCCGGTGATGATCGCCCAGGGGCTGCACGACGGGCCCGTGTTCTGGCTGACCGCTAATATCCACGGCCCGGAACTGACCGGCATCGCCGTCATCCACGACCTGGTCAACGCCGACCTGGCGCGCCGGCTGCGCGGCACCGTCGTCGCGATACCGTCGCTCAGCCCGGCCGGCTTTCGCGTACGCAACCGCCAGCCGTACTTCGACGCACAGGACCCCAACCGGCTCTTCCCCGACCGCCCCAGGAAGAACGGCGAAGGCCAATCCGAGCACCCGTCGATGATCGAGCAAGTCTGGGCGCGCCTGTTCGAGGAGATGCGCGCGGCCGATTATCTGATCGACTTGCACAACGCGCACTACCAGTCGGTGCCGTTCTCGATCCGCGACAAGGTCTTCTATGAGGCCGACGGCGACCGGGCAGCCGCCGAGGAGTTGCAGTCGCGCACCGGCAAGCTGATCGCCGCGTTCGGCCTGCCCGCCGTCTTCGAGTTCAGCCGCAAACAGTACCTGCGGCAGAAGCTGTACCGCTCGACCAGCGGCGTTGCGCTGAACCTGCTGCGCATCCCGGCGTTCACGGCTGAGCTTGGCGCGCCGAACTTCGTTGACCCCGGCGTCGTCGCCGCCGCAGTCAACGGCCTGCACAACGCGCTGGTCAGCGCCGGCATGCTCGACGAGCCGGTGCAGCCGATGAACACGCCGCAATTCGACGGCAACGTGCCGTTGCGCCGCGAGAATCACCCGCGCGCGCCGCAGACCGGCCTCCTGCGCCATCATGTGCGCGAGGGCGAGCGTGTCCGGGCGGGCGATATCGTCGCGCACATCAGCGACATCTACGGGCGCACGCTGTGCGAGGTGGCGACCGCGCACGACGGCTGGGTCATCGGTCTGACCGGCGGCCTGCAGGTCTACAAACATGGCGTCATTTGCACGCTGGCCGTCGCCGACGACGAGCCGCTCGTGATGAAGTGGGACGAGGAATAGGGATCAGGTGTCAGGGAGCAGGGATCTGGTGTCGGGGATCGGGTTTCAGGGTACAGTCACCGATGGCCCGAAGACTCTCTGTGCCTAAACACTGCGGGCCGGCATCGGTTCGGCAATCACTGTTCACGGTTCACCATTCACTGCTTCCTGTTCCCCCGATCCCTGAGCCCTGTTCCCTGATCCCTGATCCCTGAAACCCGACACCCGAAACCTGATCCTTCACCATAACGGAGCTATCCAATGAAACTCTTCACCGCCCTGCTGGGCACCGAAACCAATACGTTCTCGCCATTTCTCACTGGCGAGGCGAACTTCGAGGCGACTTGCATGCACCGCCACGGCGACTACGGCGACCGGCCGTACTCGGCCTGCGTGCCGCTGATCCGCTGGCGCGACCTGGGCCGCGCGCGCGGCTGGGAGGTCGTCGAGAGCCTTGCCACGTTCGCACAGCCGGCCGGCATCACCCTGCGCAGCGTGTACGAGGCATACCGCGACGAGATCCTTGCCGACCTGCGCGCCGCCATGCCGGTTGACGGCGTGTTCCTGATGATGCACGGCGCGATGGTCGCCGACGGCTACGACGACTGCGAGGGCGACCTGACGCAGCGCGTGCGCGCGATCGTCGGCCCGAAGGCCGCGATCGGCGTCGAGCTCGACCTGCACTGCCACTTGACACAAACACTGATCACGCACGCCGACGCCGTGATCACCTACAAGGAATACCCGCACATCGACATGCCGGAACGCGCCGTCGAGTTGTTCCATATCATCGCGGGCAAGCTGGACGGCAAGCTCAAGCCGGTCACGTCGATGCACGACTGCCGCATGATCGGCGTCTTCCACACCTCGCGCGAGCCGATGCGCTCGTTCGTCAACACTATGCAGTCGCTGGAAGGCAAAGACGGCGTGCTCTCCGTTTCACTGGGGCACGGCTTCCCGTGGGGCGACGTGGCCGACATGGGCACGCGCGTGCTGGTCGTGACCGACGGCCAGCCGGAGCAGGGCGCACAGTTGGCGCGCGCGGTCGGCGACCGCTTCTACGCCCTGCGCGACTCGGTCCAGCCGCCGTACCAGACGATCGACGGCGCGCTCGACCAGGCGCTGGCGTTCAACGGGCAGCCGGTCGTGCTGGCCGACGTGGCCGACAACGCCGGCGGCGGCGCGCCCAACGACTCGACGTTCATCCTGCGCCGCATCCTGGAGCGCGGTATCGGCAGCGCAGCGGTCGGCTGCATCTGGGACCCGGTCGTGGTGGCGGTCGCGCTGGAGGCGGGCGAGGGCGCCGAGACCGACCTGCGCATCGGGGGCAAGATGGGGCCGATGTCCGGCGACCCGGTCGACCTGCGCGTGAAGATCGGCAAGCTCGCCCGCCGCGCCACCCAGCGCTTCGGGGCCGGCACGGCGCAATTGGGCGACATGGTCGCGCTGCACGCCGCGAACGGCGTCTCGATCGTCGCCAACAGCAACCGCTGCCAGACGTTCAGCCCCGAAGTGTTCACCAACGTCGGCATCGACCCGCGCGCGAAGAAGATCCTGGTCGTCAAGTCGATGCAGCATTTCTACGCCGCGTTCGAGCCGCTCATGCAGAAGGTCATGTACGTAGCCGCGCCGGGCGCGCTCGTGCCCGATTTCAAGCTCATCCCGTACAAGAAGGCCAACCGCGACATCTGGCCGATCAATCTGTAAACCGGTTGTCCACGAAGGGACACGAAGAAACACCAAGCAAGAAGCCATCCGCGAATAACGCGAATCGACGCGAATACCATGATTCGCCTTTGTGGCAGGTTTCATTCGCGTGTATTCGTGTTATTCGCGGATAAAGAGGTTTTTGGTGTTCCTTCGTGTTTCTTCGTGGATAGGGTTGCCCGCGCCCGCCAACCTGTGCTAGAATCGCGAGCGTGCGGGTGCTGCACGTTTACCACGACTTCGCGCCGGTGCGCGGCGGGATCGAAGACTATCTCGCCGACCTGACGCGCTTGCAGGTCGCGCAGGGTATTGAGCCGGTCGTGCTGACGTCCAGCGCCGGACCGGTCACGCGCGTTGACACGGTGGACGGCGTGCGCATCATCCGCGCGGCGTCGTTTGGCCGTTGGTTCACGCCGTTCTGCCCGTCGTGGCCGCGCTGGGTGCGCGCCGTGCAGGCCGACATCGTACATTTGCACCTGCCCTGCCCGCTCGGCGAATGGTCGCTGCTGGCCGCACCGCCGCGCCGGCTGGTCATCTCGCTGCACAATGACTATGTGCGGCCATGGGCGGCGCTGGCGCTCCACCGGCCCCTGCACCAGCGTATGCTGGCGCGCGCACAGGCGGTCATCGTCGCGACCGCTGACTATGCGCGCACGTCGCCGGCGCTGGCGGGACGACGTGATGGCGTGCAGATCGTGCCGTACGGCATCGACACGGAGCGCTACACGCCGGGATCGGTGGCACCCGGCGGCGCGCCGGTACTGTCGGCCGGGCGACTGTGCTACTATAAGGGCGTCGAGGTCTTGCTCGCAGCCGCGCCGCAGATTGACGGATCGATCACGATTGCCGGTGATGGGCCGTGGCGCGCGCGCTTACACCGCCAGGCGGCGCGGGCTGGGCTGAACGAGCGCGTCGCGTGGGCGGGCGCGGTCACGGAAGAGGCGCTGATCGCCCTGATGCGGTCGGCGCGGGTTTTCGTCTTCCCATCTACCGAGCGGGCCGAGGCGTTTGGGCTGGCACAATTGAAAGCGATGGCGTGCGGACTGCCGGTGGTGAGCAGCGACCTGCCGGGTGTGCGCTGGCTGAACCGCGACGGCGAGACCGGCCTGAGCGTGCCGGTGCGTGACGCGCCGGCGCTGGCGAGCGCGCTCAACCGGCTCCTCGGCGACGAAGGGCTGCGCGCGCGGATGGGTAGCGCCGCCCGGCTGCGGGCCGCGGAGTTCACGCCGGCGCGCATGGCGGAAGAGACGCTGGCCGTGTACCGCGCCATCGGCTGACCAGCACACTGCGAGGCGATCATCCGCAACATCCTGACGTTTGACGTCGAAGACTGGTATCACGGGCTGGAAGTCGCGCCGGAGCGCTGGCCGTCGTTCGAGCGTCGTCTGCATATCGGCCTGGACTATATTCTCGACGCGTTGGCCAGGCATGGCACACGCGCGACGTTCTTCGTGCTCGGCACTGCGGCGTACGAGCACCCGGACTGCATCCGGTGCATCGCCGGCGCTGGGCACGAGATCGGCACGCACGGCTGGTCCCACACGCCGATCTACCGGCAGAGCCGCGCCGAGTTCGCGGCAGAATTGGCACGCTCAATCGCCCTGCTGGAAGACCTGACGGGCCGGCGCGTGCGCGGGCACCGGGCCGCCATGTTCTCGCTCACGGCGCGCACGCCCTGGGCGCCGGATACGCTGGCCGCGGCCGGTTTGTGTTATGATTCGAGTATATTTCCGGTGCACAACTACCGGTACGGCGTGCCATCGGCGCCGCGCTTCCCGCACCGGGCGGCCGCCGGCCTGTGGGAACTGCCGATCACGACGCTGCGCGCTGGATGGCTGAACGTGCCGGTGGGCGGCGGATTCTATGCGCGTTTCTGGCCGGGCGCGCTGCTGCGCTGGACGGTCGCCCGCCTGAACCGGCAGGGCCGGCCGGCGGTCTTCTACTTCCACCCGTGGGAGTTCGACCCGGCACAGCCGCGCCTGCGGGGCGACGCGCGTCCGCTGGCGCTGGCGACGCACTACTACCGGCTGGCGGGCGCGCGCGCGACGCTGGAACGCTTGCTGGACGCGTTCGAGTGGGGCGCGGCCGAAGATTACATAACGGAGATGCAGTCGGAGCCAACCATCGATGATCGATAATATTCCCCAGGGCCGCCTGCTCGGCGCCCTGCCGATCGATCCGATCCTCCACGCCACGGCGTGGATCGGCTGCCAGCAGCGCCCGGACGCGCCCGCCCAGGTCTGGTACAACGCGCGCGGCGACTTCGAGGGCGCGCTGATCGACTGCGAGTGGGCCACGTTCCACCTGGTCGCGACCACGCGCGATGCGCTGCTCGCGCTACTCGAGCGCCTGCCCACCTGCTCGCCGCTCGGCTGGCGCATCTCGTTCCCCGAATGGGCGACGCGCGACGTGGCTGAGAAGTTCCCGAAGTCGCAGATCAGCTACGAGGTGCTGCACCTCTGTCGCAGCGGAGACTACAAAGCGCCCGCTTCGCGCAACGAGCAGATCGTCCGGCTGACGCCGCACTGGGCCGAGCGCTATCTGTTTGACCTGGAACTGGTGAAGGCGATCAGCGGGCTGGCGCTCGACGGGCCCGGCCCGGTCTGCGCCGCCATCGAGGACGAGCAGGCGGTCAGCATCGCCGACGGCACGACCATGAGCGAGTATGCCGCCATTGTGCAGGGCGTTTACACCGTGCCGGACTACCGGCGGCGCGGGCTGGCGCGCGCGGTCGTGGCCCGCGTGACCGAGTGCGCACTCGCCCTCGGCCGGGTCGTGCTGTACGCCGCCGACTACACCAACTATCCATCGCTCGGGCTATGCCGCGCGCTGGGCTACCGCCCGATCGCCGTCTCGGGGTTGGCGGAGTTCGAGGCGTAGGCCGCCCGTCCCGTCATGTCCGACACCGTCCTCCTGCGCGCGCTCAAGTACGACGGCTCGCTGAACTACGAATGGCCCGCGCGTGTCGAGTATCAGCGCGCCAACCTGCTGGTACTCGCCGTCGCCGCCGGCACCGCCTATCGCGGCCGCAACAGCGGCACGTTCCCGTCCCCGATGCGCGCCTTCCTCTGGACCGACCGCTGGTTCAACGTTGAGCAGGTCTACGACTGGAGCCAGGGGCGCGGCGTGCGCCATTACGTGAATATCGCTACGCCGGTGCAGTTCGACGGGCGCTCCGTCACATTCACCGATCTCGACCTGGACGTCGATGTGGACAGCGACTGGGTCGTGCGCTTGCTGGACGAGGACGAGTACGCCGCGCACAGCGCGCGCTGGGACTACCCGCTGGCCGTGCGCCAGAACGTGGCGCAGGCCGTGAGCACCGCGCAGCAGTTGATCGAGGCGCGTGCGTGGCCGTTCGGTACGAGTGTGGAGAGTCCGCGGCTGCGCGTGCGGCCGTTCTTCTGGAGCGACCTCGAGTTGATGGACGGCTGGCGCGGCGTGTTCACGCCGTTTGACGACCCGTGGATCATCCCGCCGCCCACCTCGTTCGAGCGTATCGAGTGGTATGCCCACTATATCGAGACGCCGGTCATGCGCCTGTACGCCATCGACCGGCCGGATGATGGCGGCATGATCGGGCATATCTCGCTGCGCGACATCGAGAAGCGCATCCAGGCGCGCCTGGGCATCGGGCTGGCGCCGGGCGAAGTGAGCAAAGGCTACGGGTCGGAGGCGCTGAAGGCTTTCCTGGACTACTACTTCGATGTGCTCGGCTTCGAGCGCATGGTGCTGGACGTGGCGGCCACCAACGAGCGGGCACGGCGCGCCTACCTGCGCCTCGGCTTCCGCGACTACGGCGAGCACCATCGCGGCTACGCCGCCGAGGCGCAGTGGCGGGCGGCCGAGCAGCCGGCCAACGCCCAGTACCGCCGGTTCTTCCGGCACACGCCCTGGGGCATGCAGATGCTGTTCTACGACATGGAGATGACGCGCGAGATGTGGCACGTGATCAAAGCGCGTGAGGCGAACGTGTGATGATCCGTCAAAGCGGATCGCAGTGTGAATACGTGTTTCCGGCTCTGATGTCGATGGCGTGGCGGCGATACCATTTGGCGCTTACGCCGCAAGGAACGGCGGCGGCGCCCTCCTGACCGAGCGGAGGGCGTTGTATTTGCCGGTAATCCGGTGCTAGACAACAGGCGTCGCAGAAAACTGTCCCTGCGAGCGAACGGCTCCTAGGAAGACTTTTGCGCAGTACTATGGCGGGAAACGCATCAGTTTAGGCCGGCAAAGAGCACTTTCAATAACAGCTTGCGTGAATTCCAATACGCAATGATATATGGGTTCCGCGTTATACAAGGATGATTCCGATTTTTTGAACGCGACGCTTTAATTAACGAACACTTGCTAGTTATCCCTGTTCCGAGTAGTCTTCGGATACTATTGTTGCAATGATGTCGAAGACCTTCGTGAAGGCACTGAAATCTAGGTCGTCGAAACCCTCGGCTTTATTTAGAACATTGCTAGCGAAATCGCTCTTACTCAAAGCGCAGTTATCTCCGTTTCTGTTGTAAACATCCTTATCGACAATACTTGGTTTAGAGTTCCACTCGGGTTTTGGATGTGGACAGTTCAGATCCTCTGATCGGTGTCGGCCCGTTTTTGGGTTGAACTCGCTACTTATGAACAGCCTTCTTCCGTTCGCATCTCTCCGCATCAAGTCTTCATCACTGTATAAGAACTCAACACTTACGTTCGGGGCGTGGATTCGGTGCTGAGGTGTAGGCAGCAGGAATGAATAGACTCTGTTCTTCCAGTTCTTATAGTCTCAGTAGATCCAAAATTGGCTGAAATTGGCAGCAAGTAAAGCGGCTTGCTCAAATCCTGTATGATTGTTAGTACCACCCAACAATCCAGGGAGAGCAAGCCATGGCGAATGATACCCCGAAACTCAGTGCAGATAA